>DSDZ01000428.1 GCA_011048475.1 Bacteroides sp.
AAATCAGCGGGATCCTGACCAACATCGGACTGGAAGTGGACGGCATGGAGACCGTACAGTCGGTGAAAGGGGGACTGGAAGGGGTGGTGATCGGCGAGGTGCTTTCCTGCCGGAAGCATCCCGGTGCGGACAAGCTGACCCTGGCCATGGTGGATGTGGGAAAAGGAGACCCGGTACAGATTGTCTGCGGGGCGCCCAACGTGGCGCCGGGACAGAAGGTACCGGTGGCCACCGTGGGAAGCAAGCTGTATCAGGGGGATCAGGAGTTTCCCATCAAAAAAACAAAAATCAGGGGAGCGGAATCGGAAGGGATGATCTGCGCCGAGGATGAACTGAACCTGGGGCCCTCCCATGACGGGATCATGGTGCTGGACCCGGAAGCGCGGACGGGTTCGCCCGCTGCAGAATATTTCGGGATCGAAACCGATACGGTCTTTTCCATTGACCTTACCCCCAACAGGATCGATGCCGCCTCCCACCTGGGGGTGGCCAGGGACCTGGCCGCCTTCCTGAGAAGGGAAAACAGGGCCAGGGCGGTACGACCTTCCGTGGATGATTTT
The DNA here is from genome assembly GCA_011048475.1 of Bacteroides sp. GTDB lineage: Bacteria > Bacteroidota > Bacteroidia > Bacteroidales. The sequence continues at coordinate 561 of DSDZ01000428.1, forward strand.
TCGGCGGACAGCGACGACCTTCACATACCCGTCCAGATCGAGGAGAAAGCGGGATGCCGCAGGTATTCGGGTGTGACCCTGTCCGGGGTGACCGTGAAAGAGAGTCCTGTATGGCTGCAGAACCGGCTGCGGTCCATCGGCCTCACACCCATTAACAACGTGGTGGACGTGACCAACTTCGTACTGCACGAATCGGGCCAGCCCCTGCACGCGTTCGATGTTGCCATGATCAAAGGAGGGAAGGTGGTGGTCAGGACCCTTCCCGCAGGAACCCGGTTCACCACGCTGGACGGAGTGGAGCGAACCCTGCTGGGGACCGACCTGATGATCTGCAATGCGGAGGAAGGGATGTGCATCGCCGGGGTCTTCGGGGGTATTGACTCGGGGGTGACCGGGGCCACAAGGGATGTGTTCCTGGAATCGGCCTGCTTCGATCCTGTGTATATCCGGAAGACCTCCCGGTACCATGGCCTGCAGACAGATGCTTCGTTCCGGTTTGAACGGGGGACCGACCCCAACCTGACGGTGTGGGCGCTGAAAAGGGCCGCCCTGCTGATCCGGGAGTTCGCAGGAGGAACGATCTCCTCGGAAGTGGTGGATGTCTACCCGGAACCGGTGGAGGAGGCCCGCGTTAAGATCCGGTTCGATCACATTGACAGGCTGGTGGGCAACAGGATAGACCCGGACACCATCCGGTCGGTCCTGGAATCCCTGGAAATGCGCATTGAGGAAAGCGACGGCGAAGGAATGCTGGTGCGGGTTCCCACCTACCGGGTGGACGTGACCCGCGAGCCGGATGTGATCGAAGAGCTGCTGCGCATCTACGGGTTCAACCGGGTGGAAGTGGACGGCCATCTCCATTCGAACATCTCCTATACTGAGAAACCGGACAGGGAGAAGGTGGTCAACATGGTCTCCGACTTGCTGACAGCCAACGGTTTCTTCGAGCTGAAATCCAATTCCCTCACCCGGAGTGCCTATTACGACAAAGGGGACCGCCAGGATCCCGGCGCGGTAAGGCTGCTCAATCCCCTGAGCCAGGATCTGGCGCTGATGCGAAAAACGCTGCTGTACGGGGGACTGGAAGCCATTGCCTACAACATCAACCGCAAGCATCCCGATCTGAAGCTGTATGAATTCGGGTACTGTTATTTCCGGGATCCCGGGAATGAACCGGACAATCCCGCCGATGGGTTCGATGAAAAACTCCGCATGGGGATCTTCCTCACCGGGAAGTCACAGCCGGGGAACTGGTTCCGCGAGGCCGGGAATTCCTCTTTCTTCGAGCTGAAAAGTTACGTGGAACTGGTGCTGCTAAAACTGGGCATTGATCCCGGCTCACTTGACCAGGCCGGGGACAGGCATCCGGATTTTGCGGAACTGGCGGGCTTCAGCACCGGCGGGGAACAGATCGTGCAGTTCGGCACAGTGGCGGCCCAACTGCTGAAAATGTTCGACATCAAACAGGAGGTGTATGCCGCCGAGTTTTACTGGGACAGGGTGATGCAGCTGGCAGCCCGGCAGCAGGTCAGCTTCAAACCGCTCCCCCGTTTCCATGTGGTCAGGCGCGACTTCTCCATCATGCTGAACAGGGATGTCACTTACGGATCCCTGCGGAAGCTGGCCTTCAAAACAGAGCGGAAACTGCTGAAGAAGGTGGAACTGTTTGATGTGTACGAAGGGGACAAGATCGAAAAGGGGAAAAAATCATATGCCCTGACCTTCACCCTGCTGGATGAGGAGAAGACCCTCACCGACAAGCAAATCGAGAATGCCATGCTGAAGATCGCCAGGGCATTTGAGAAGGAATTCGGGGCGGTGATCCGGGGACTGGAATCGCAATAATACCTGCCCGTCCGCGACAGGCAAAAATGAATGATTAAGGGGTGAAAACAAAGATCACACTTCACAGGGGCGATATCACGAAAATGGACGTCGATGCCATCGTGAATGCCGCCAATCGCTCCCTTCTGGGAGGAGGCGGAGTGGATGGCGCCATCCACCGCGCGGCGGGACCGGAACTGCTGGAGGCATGCCGCAAACTGAACGGATGCGATACCGGCGATGCCAGGATCACGGAAGGGTTCAGCCTGCCCGCCCGTTATGTGATCCATGCAGTGGGACCCGTCTGGACCGGCGGCCGGAAAAATGAACGGGAACTGCTGGCCGGGTGTTACCGCCGCAGCCTGGAACTGGCCGCGGAGAAGGGACTGAAGCGCATCGCATTCCCCAATATCTCCACGGGGATTTACGGGTTCCCGAAAAAAGAAGCGGCACGGATCGCCATCGAAACGGTCCGTTCCTTCCTGGAAAATGAGAAATCTGTGGAGGAGGTTATTTTCGTGGTTTTTGACAGCGACAATGAAACCATCTACAAGGAAGTCCTCGGTGCAATGTAAATGCCGGCGTATGAAATCCCCATTCCTCCTCCCCTGCACGGCAGCCTTGCTCCTGCTTTCCGCCTGCGAATTCGAATCATACCGCGACTACAGGGTACCTCCCTACGAGGGAGTGTTCAGCTGGACCGAAGTCACCCATGAAGCACCATGGTGCAACCGGTTCGACCACACCTCGGTGTGGTACGGCGACAGGCTCTGGGTCATGGGTGGCTATAATCCCGGCAAGGTGAAAGGGGATACCTACCTGGAGGATGTGTGGAGCTCGGCAGACGGCCAGGAGTGGATCCTGGTCAATGCGTCCGCTCCCTGGCTGGGCAGGAGGGGACACGCCAGCGTGGTCTTCGATGACGGCTCGGGACCGGCTATGTACGTGATCGGCGGATTTGCGGTGGATGAAGAGACCGGGTACCGGGAATACAGGAACGATGTATGGCGCTCCACCGACGGGGCCATCTGGACGCAGATCAAGGAGCGGACCTATCCCGAACTGGATTCCCTGTACGACTGGTTTCCCCGCTTCAACCACACCTGCCTGACGGCCATCCACGGAGGCACCGCTTACATCTACCTGATCGGGGGGGCCACCATGCTGGAGGACCACAACGCCCGGTACTCCATGATCTATTTCAATGATGTGTGGCGCTCGGCCGACGGGATCACGTGGGAGCGGCTGCCCAGCGACGATTTCGGGATCCGCTCTGAACATGCAGCCACGGTCGATCCGGCCACGAACCGGATCTACATCCAGGGCGGCCGGCACGGGGTGATCTTCGAAGGGGTGGAGAACGGCACCCATCCCCTGCCCGACTGGCACTGGCTCTGGAGCTCGGATGACGGGATCAGGTGGACCCCCGCCAACGACACCGCCGAATTTGCCCAATCGCCCCTCTGGAGAGCGGAGCACCAGCTCGTCTTTTACGGGGAGTCGCTGTTCGGTCTGCCGGGAAAAAGCAATTCCAATGCCCATTTTCATTTCTCCCGCAAGGAGGATTATACCTTCTGGAGAATGGATCCGGGGAACCTCTGGTCGGTGGATTCTGAAGGAAGCGACTTCGGCGCCCGTTACGGGTACAGCATGGCGGTGAACGAAGGCATGGTGTGGATCCTGGGAGGCGATACGGGTGCGGGCGGACCCGCAAATGATGTCTGGTACGGAGAAATCAAATAAGAACATGAAGCGAATCCTGGTCATCCTGATTTCAATCCTTCCGGCGGTGATCCTGAACGGACAGGATTCCGCATCCAGGTTCACCTTCCCCCTGGGCAGCTGGGAGATGAGGCTGGCGGGACTGGAGAATTTCTATCCCACCTACCTGGCCGATCCCCTGGGG
>DSDZ01000119.1 GCA_011048475.1 Bacteroides sp.
ACATAATACAATATCATCCAGATAAACCGGTTTGACCGGAATGAACCGGATTTGCTTAAAACTGTTTTATAGCATATATTTGGACCGTCGGGGTTCCGCTTTCCAAACGGCGGAACGAAAAAAGACCTTGTTCAAAATGACCATAACACACGGGAGCCAACCATCCGATCCTGCCTCAGCCAGGATTGCCATCACGCCGGTGATGCCTATGTGCATGCCATTGCCGGAGCTCCGGGAAGTGTGCTGACAGGTCATTCATCCGCAGCATAGGAGTTCCGCATCCCGGCCCTGCAACCGCCGGCCGGTCTTCAATGATCCATTTTCTCATTACCAAAAAAAATCAGCGAGTCATGGAAACAAGACATGCACATTTTGAGACATTGCAGATCCATGCGGGACACACGCCAGACCCGGTAACAAACGCCAGGGCAGTCCCCATTTACCAGACCAGTTCCTATGTGTTCGACAGTTCGGCCCACGGGGCCAACTTGTTCGCATTAAAAGAATTCGGGAACATCTATTCCCGGATCATGAACCCTACCAATGACGTGTTCGAACGGCGCATCGCAGCCCTGGAAGGCGGCATTGGGGCGCTGGCCGTGGCTTCGGGACACGCGGCCCAGTTCCTGGTATTCAATACGATCCTTCGGCCCGGGGACAACATCGTCAGCAGTCCCTTCCTCTACGGAGGCACCCGCAACCAGTTCGGCGTCACCTTCAAAGGACATGGCTGGGAGACACGGTTTGCCGCATCACTCGATCCCGGGGAATTTGAGAAGCTGGTGGACAAGCGCACCAGGGCTGTCTTTCTGGAGACCATCGGGAATCCCGGTTTTCACATCCCCGATTTTGAGAAATTCGCGGCCCTTTGCAACCGATTCGGGATCCCGCTGGTGGTGGACAACACCTTCGGGGCTGCCGGCTACCTGTGCAGGCCCTTCGACCTCGGCGCAAACATCATCGTGGAATCGGCCACCAAATGGATCGGGGGACACGGTACCTCCATCGGGGGTGTGATCGTGGACGGTGGCAACTTCAACTGGGCAAACGGGATGTTCCCGGGTTTCACAGAACCTTCCGAAGGGTACCACGGACTGAAATTCTGGGAGACCTTCGGTGAGGGAAGTCCGCTGGGGAACATTGCCTTCATCACGAAAGCCCGCGTGGAGGGGCTCCGTGACCTGGGTCCCAGCCAGAGCCCGTTCAACTCCTTCCTGTTCCTTCAGGGACTTGAGACCCTGTCCCTTCGGATGGAACGCCACGTGCAGAACACCCTGCAGCTGGCATCCTGGCTGGAATCGCATCCCAGGGTGGAGGAGGTATGTTACCCGGGACTGAAAAGCAGTCCCCATCATGCGCTTGCTGAAAAATACCTGCCCCGGGGTGCCGGGGGCGTGCTTTCATTCACGTTGCGGGGCGACCGTCAACAGGCCGCCCGGCTGGTGGACCGGCTGAAACTGGTCAGTCACCTGGCCAATGTGGGGGATGTGAGAACGCTGATCATCCAGCCGTCGGTCACCACCCACCAGCAGCTCTCCGGGAAAGAACAGCTTGCGGCGGGAGTCACTCCCTCCCTGCTCCGGGTTTCGGTGGGACTGGAACACATCGAGGACATCATTGCCGATTTTGAACAGGCGTTCGATCGGCCCGACGATCATCCGCGCCGGTCCGCATCCGCCGGAACGGTCCGCCAAAAAACCAGGGTATCATGAAGCCGCAGATATATCAGTACGGGGAACCTTTCGATCTGGAGCGGGGAGGAAGCCTTCCCGGGCTCCACATTGCCTATCACACGTACGGCAGTCTGAACGGGAACGCAGACAATGTGATCTGGGTATGCCATGCCCTGACGGCGAACTCCGATGTGGCTGAATGGTGGCCGGGGATGGTGGGTGAAGGAAAGCTGATGGATCCGGAAAGGCATTTCATCGTATGTGCAAACATCATCGGATCCTGTTACGGGTCCACCGGTCCCCTTTCCACCAACCCCACCACCGGTCTTCCCTGGTACAGGTCCTTTCCGGAAATTACCGTCAGGGACCTGGTCAATGCCCATGAGTTGCTCAGGACACATTTGGGGATCAACAGGATCCATACCATCATCGGGGGATCCATCGGGGGATTCCAGGCCCTCGAATACAGCATCATGTATCCCGGGTTGATCCGGAACCTGGTGTTCATTGCCTCTTCGGTGAAGATCTCTCCATGGGCCACCGCATTCAACCAGTCCCAGCGCCTGGCCATCGAAGCGGATCCGACCTACGGCGAGGACCGGCCTTACGGGGGCAGCGGGGGACTGAAGGCTGCCAGGAGCATCGCACTGCTGAGTTACCGGAATGAACAGACCTACGGCAGTACCCAGCAGGAGAAGGATGAATCCAGGACAGGGGATCTTAGGGCATCCTCCTACCAGAACTACCAGGGGGATAAGCTTGTGAAGCGGTTCGATGCTTACAGCTACCATGCCCTGACACGGATCATGGACACCCACAATGTGATCCGCAACCGCGGATCGCTCGGGGGAGCCATTGGCCGCATCAATGCCCGTGTGCTGTCCGTCGGGATCACTTCCGACTTTCTGTTCCCCGTTCATGAACAAAAGCTTCTGGCACACGTTTCACAGGGTGAATACACCGGGATGGATTCTTCTTACGGACATGACGGATTTCTGATCGAGGCGGAACGGATCACCGCGATCGTCCGTGAATTCTGGAAAAGAACCGCTGTTCCGGATCCCAGGGCGCGACCGATGACCGGGGAGACCGGCGGAGAAAAGCAGCCTGCCCTGCGGTGGTCCAGATCAGCCTGACATGAAAAACCACCCGTACATACGCAATTCCCAATCATTAAAACCCAGATGAATACTCCAAAAGACATCACCACCCTGCTCGGGGAGCGGATCCTGGTCCTGGACGGTGCCATGGGCACCATGATCCAGCGTTACGATCTGTCTGAAGCGGATTTCAGGGGAGAGCGGTTCAAATCCCATCCCCGTAACCTGAAAGGGAACAACGACCTGCTTTCGCTTACCCGGCCCGACATCATCAGGGAGATCCATGAATCTTACCTGGAGGCCGGCGCGGACATCATCGAAACCAACACGTTCAATTCCACCTCCATTTCGCAATCCGATTACGGGACCGAATCGCTGGTCCGTGAGATGAACGTCGCATCGGCCAGGATCGCCCTGGAGGCTGCCGAAAAATTTACGCTTCTCACCCCGGAGAAACCCAGGTTCGTGGCCGGTTCGATGGGCCCCACCAACAAAACCACATCCCTTTCGCCCGATGTGAACGATCCCGGCTTCAGGGCCGTTTCCTTCGATGTGATGAAAGCTGCTTACAGGGAACAGGCGGAAGGACTCCTGGAAGGGGGTGCGGACCTGCTGCTGGTGGAAACCATTTTTGACACCCTGAATGCGAAAGCGGCCCTCATGGGCATTGAGGAAGCGCTTTCAGAAGCAGGCAGGAAGATCCCGGTGATGGTTTCCGGCACCATTACGGATGCAAGCGGAAGAACCCTTTCGGGGCAGACCCTGGAAGCCTTCATTCACTCACTGGATCATGCGGAAATTCTCTCCATCGGGCTGAACTGTTCCCTGGGTGCGGGAGAGTTGCGGCCGTACCTGGAAGAGCTGGCAGGAAAAACCCACCGCTTCGTCTCGGTCCACCCCAATGCCGGCCTGCCCAACCAGTTCGGGGAGTATGAAGAAACCCCCGAACAGATGTCCGTGCATATCAAGGACTTCCTGGATGAAGGTTTCGTGAACATCGTGGGAGGGTGCTGCGGAACCACCCCCGGGCACATCAGAAAGATCGCCTCTGTGGCAGCAGGATCCCGCGTAAGGAACCTGCCGGAAAAGCGAAGGGGATTGAAACTGAGCGGACTGGAGCCGCTTACCGCCTACGAGGGTTCCAATTTTATCAACATCGGGGAACGGTGCAATGTGGCGGGCAGTAAAAAATTCGCCCGGCTGATCCGGGAAAAGAATTACGAGGAAGCCCTGGAGATCGCCAGACGGCAGGTGGAGGACGGCGCTCAGATCCTGGACATCAATATGGACGATGCCATGCTGGATGCGGAACGAGAGATGGTCACCTTTCTGAACCTCCTGCTGTCGGAACCGGAAATTGCCAGGGTGCCCCTGATGATCGATTCCTCTAATTTCCGGGTGATCGAAGCAGGGCTGAAATGCATCCAGGGAAAAGCGATCGTGAATTCCATCAGCCTGAAGGAAGGGGAAGAACAATTCCTGGAGCAGGCAAGAATCATCAGAAGTTACGGAG
>DSDZ01000330.1 GCA_011048475.1 Bacteroides sp.
ATATAAAGAGGACCAGTCCCACGGAACCTGGCAGTATTTTGATGAAGCGGGGAACGAGATCTATTCCATTGAATTCGAAGAGGGGAAAGCGGTGGACCAGGAAAAATACCTGGAGGTGATGGATGAACTGCTCCGGAGGTTTGAACGGACCGGGGAGCCTGAATCCATTGAACATAAAGAGTGACAGCCATGTCCGCACGTGATGGTAATGCCATGAAGAGGAAGCCGGTCGCCCGGTTGGATCCGGTAACGGGATTGCGCCTGGTCCAAAGGATGCGCCTGGACACAGGATTGCGCCTGGACACAGGATTGCGCCTGGTCCAAAGGATGCGCCTGGACACAGGATTGCGCCTGGTCCAAAGGATGCGCCTGGTCCAAAGGATGCGCCTGGCCGGGGGACTGCTCCTGGCCGCGGGACTGCTGCTGGCCATCCCGGTAGCAAAGGCGCAGCAGATCTCTGAAGATACGTACTGGCTCTATTTCACCGACAAGGACAACAACGGGTACCGGATCGACCAGCCGGAAGCGTTTCTCACCCAAAGGTCCATTGACCGGCGGGCCTGGCAGGGACTGGCCGTGGACCATACCGATCTCCCGGTCACAAAAGCCTACGTGGAAGAACTGAAGGCCCTGGGGGCGGAGATCAAACACGTATCCAGGTGGCTCAACGGGGTGGCCATTGTCCGGCCGGAACCCGCACTTCTGGAGCAGGTGCTGGCAAAAAGCTTCGCAGACACCCTCCCCTGGATCACGGCATCGGACGCGCGCTATTTTCCCCCTTCTCCCGCGGGCAACCGCTTTGAACCGCCACCGGATCCATTGCCTTCCTTTGATTACGGCTACTCGGTAAACCAGATCCGCATGCTGAACACGCAGATGCTTCACAGCAGGGGGTATACGGGGAGGGGCGTGGGGATCGCAGTGCTTGATGCCGGTTTTTCCAACGTGGACAGCCTCCCCTCCTTCGCATCCATGATCGGTGAGGGAAGGCTGCTGGGAACCCGGAATTTCGTGAATGACATCCCGCTTTTCAGGCAGGGATCGACACACGGCATGTACGTGCTTTCCATCATCGGTGCCGACTGGAACGGGAACATGATGGGGACCGCGCCGGATGCCAGCTTTATGCTCTGCATGACGGAAGATCCCAACCGGGAGACAAGGATCGAGGAGATCGCCTGGATCGAAGCTGCCGAATACATCGACAGCCTGGGGCTGGATGTGATCAATACCTCCCTGGGTTATTCCGACTTCGACACAACCATGTTCGATTATACCTACAGGGACATGGACGGGAAGAGCACCTTCGTTTCCCGGGCTGCTTCCATGGTGGCGGGAAAAGGGATCGTCGCCTGCGTCAGTGCGGGCAACGAGGGGGCGAATGAGTGGCATTACATCACCGCCCCCGGGGATGCTTTTGATATCCTGACCGTGGGAGCGGTGGACAGCACAAGGAGTATTGCAAGCTTCAGCTCCAGGGGACCTTCTTATGACGCCCGGATCAAGCCGGATGTGGCGGCCATGGGAGTAACCACGGTGGTGCAGAGCACCCTGGGGGGACTGGCCTGGGGAGGGGGAACTTCCTTCTCATCACCGCTCATTGCCGGATCGGTGGCAAGCCTGTGGCAGGCCTACCCGCAGATCCCGGCAAAGGAACTGATCCGCCTGATCCGGCAGAGCGGCGACCGGGTGAAGAATCCCGATGCAACCTATGGCTTCGGGGTGCCCAACTTCGCCCTGGCATACTGGAGCATCTCTTCGGTTCCTGCAGGTTATGTGCCCGGCCACATGGAGCTCTATCCCAATCCGGCCCGCGACCGCATCATGGTCAAATTGCCGGGTGAGGAGGCGGGCACCTATGAGATGTACTTTTACGATTTGTGGGGAAAAATGATCCATGCCCGGGAGGTATCGCTGCCCGGCCAGGTCCTGCTGCCGGACCAGCTTGCCAGCGGGATGTATATCCTGGAGATCCGGACCGGCGGGGGGATCTTCCGCAGCCGGTTAATCAAACAGTAATGCCCGAAGCAAGCCTTTCACTGTCCCGGCTCCATCAGCTCATCGCAGATGTGGTGAAACGGGAATTCCCCGACCGCTTCTGGGTGGTGGCCGAGATCCTGGAACTCCACGTGAACCGCAGCGGGCATTGCTACCTGGAGCTGATCGAAAAGAGCGAGAAGGACGACGCCATCCTGGCAAGGGCAAGGGCAACCATCTGGGCCTCCCGCTTCAGCATGCTCCGGCCCTTCTTTGAGTCCGCCACGGGGACCAGCCTGAAGAGCGGGATCAAGCTTCTGTTCAAGGCTTCCGTTGAGTTTCACACCCTGTACGGCTACAGCCTGAACATCACCGATATTGATCCGAGCTACACGGTGGGCGATCTGGCCAGGAAAAAGCAGGAGGTAATCCGCAGGCTTCGTGAGCAGGGGGTGATAGAGATGAACCGGGAACTTCCCTTTCCCGCTGTTCCCCAACGCATTGCGGTGATCTCCTCGGAAACCGCCGCGGGCTACGGGGATTTTATGGAGACCATCGAAAACAACAGCCACCGATTCCGGTTTGAGACCGTGCTGTTCCCCGCGCTGATGCAGGGCGAGGAGGCGGCCGGTTCCATGATCGCCGCCCTGGAAGCCATATTTGAGCAGGTGACCGCATTCGACTGTGTGGCCATCATCAGGGGAGGAGGCTCCAAAGCCGATTTGGAATGTTACAACGAATACGAGCTGGCATACTTCATCACCCAGTTCCCGCTCCCGGTGATCACGGGCATCGGTCACGAGCGGGATGAAACGGTGGCCGACCTGGTGGCCAACAGGGGACTGAAAACACCTACGGCCGTTGCGGAATTCCTGGTGGACCAGATGCTGGCATTCGAGTTCCTCCTCTCCTCCCTCCATGAGCGGATGACGGGCTCGGTGAAACGGATCGTCCAGCTGCAGGCGGCCAGGCTGGAAAGGTACGGACGCGATCTGCAGCATCTCTCCCACGGATTCATCCACCGGAGGCAGGAACACCTGGAGCAGTCGCGCCAGCTGCTGCGCCGGCTCTGCGGCACATTCATCACCAGGAGAAAGGACCACCTGGCCATGCTCGAGAAACAGGCTGCGCTGGTGGACCCGGCGAACATCATGAAAAGGGGATATTCCATGACCCTGCGGGAGGGGAAACTGTTAAAGAGCGTCCGGGGGGTGAAGGCGGGCGACCGCATCGAGACGTGGCTTTCAGACGGACGGATCATCAGCAACACGGAAAAAATCAAAAAGAAAAATGGCCAAGAAAGAGATCAGTTATGACGAAGCGGTCGGGGAGATCGAAACCATCCTGGCAAAGATCGAGGAAGGTGAGCTGGGGGTGGATGAGCTTGCCAGAAAGGTGGCACGGGTGACCGAACTGCTAAAGCTGTGCAGGGAGAAGCTCTACAAAACGGAAGCCCGGATCGGGGAGATCCTGGACGATGCCGGGTCCGGGGAACAGTGAAACCATCGCTTCGGGAATAAGGCGCCTGTGAACACCTGCACCTGCCTTCCGGCCAAACCGGAACGTGAATCGTACGGCTACTCCTCCTTCCGGTACACGGACTTCAGAACCAGCAGGTTCATCGGATTGGAGCCCAGTCCCCGGATCTCCGGCGGCGAGAACCGCACCACCATGTCGTAATAGAGGGGGACCACCGGGGCCTCTACCACGATGATGCTGTCCATCTGGCGGTACAGCTGCAGCCGCTTCACCGCATCCGGCTCACTTCTCGACCTGAGGTAGAGGCGGTCGTAGCGGGGTGACCGGAAATGGGTGTAATTGGGGCCTGCAGGCGAAAAGTTCCCCGAATAGAATAGGCTCAGGTAATTCTCCGCATCCGCATAATCCGCGATCCACGAACCCCTGAAAAAGGGAAGGTTGGAATTGGCCACCATGTTCCGGAAGGAAGCGCCGGTGGCCACCTCGATGGCCAGGTCGATGCCGATGGCACGCAGTTCATACTGGATGAACTCGCACAGGTCCAGGTAATCGGAGGTGGTGGTGAGGGTGATCTCCGGCATCTCCTTTCCGTGTCCGTATCCCGCCTCTTCAAGCAGTTGCCGGGCATGGTCGGGACGGTAGCCGTATCCTTCCCCGGGCGACAATCCCCCTTCCAGTCCCAGCGGCACGAATCCGGCCGTGGCCGGATATCCCAGGTTATTCCGGAGGTATTTCATCATCCTGGCCCGGTCGAATCCCTCGTTGATGGCCTTTCTCACCCGGATGTCCGCCAGGGGATGGTCCTCCCCCA
>DSDZ01000174.1 GCA_011048475.1 Bacteroides sp.
CAGTGGAAGATCATCGAACAGGAGATCGCGGACCTGTTCAGGACGGAGGAAGAAACCGTTTTCTGCAGCATCCTCCCTACCGCCACCCAGTACGCAAGGAATGCCATGTTTTCGGGGCTCATGCCTCTGGAGATACAGGAGCAGTACCCGCAGCTCTGGGTGGATGAAGATGAGAAAGGGGGGAAGAACGTTTTCGAGGAAGAGCTCTGCCAGTCCCAGATGAAGCGGCTGGGGATCAAAGGGTCTTTTCATTATGAAAAGATCAATAACCAGCGTGCCGGGAAGAAGCTGCTGGAGAGGACCGCGGACCTGCTTCATTTCGATCTCAATGTACTGGTGTACAATTTCGTGGACATGCTCTCCCATGCCCGGACAGAGATGGAGATGATCAGGGAACTGGCATTTGATGAGGCCTCGTACCGGTCGCTGATCCACAGCTGGTTCCAGCATTCCTACCTGTTCGAGCTCCTGAAGCAGCTGACCCAGCACGACATCAGGCTGGTCATCACCACCGATCACGGAGCGGTCAGGGTGACCAATCCGGTGAAAGTGATCGGGGACAGGCAAACGTCGGTCAACCTCCGTTATAAACAGGGAAAAAACCTGAATTACAATCCGAAGGAGGTGTTCGAGGTCCTGAAACCCGACCAGGTTTTCCTGCCGAGTCCCCACGTGAGCACCAGCTATATCTTCGCCATGAATAACGATTTCATGGTCTATCCCAACAATTACAATTATTTTGTGAACCATTACCGGAACACCTTTCAACACGGAGGGATCTCCATGGAAGAAATGCTGGTGCCGGTTTCCATCCTTTCCCCCACAAGGTGATCAAGCGCCCGGTCCACATCGGTTCCCCCGAAGGAGTTGATGGCGCCGCCGCTGAATTTCTGGCGGCGGCCGGAGAAGCCCGGGTGATTGCCCTGTCGGGAGAACTGGGTGCGGGGAAGACCACCTTCATCCGGGCAATGTGCAGGGCGCTCGGCGTGGAACAAACGGTCACCAGTCCCACCTTTGCCCTGGTGAACGAGTATTTCACACGTGATGGGGAACCGGTCTACCACATCGATCTTTATCGCATTGAGGACACGGAAGAGCTGTTCGACCTGGGTTACGAGGAATATGTCTATTCCGGTTTCCGGTGTTTCATTGAATGGCCCGAAAAAGCGGGGCCTCTCATACCGGAAGACGCGCTCCGGGCGGAGATGATCGTGCACCCGGACGGGTCCCGTGAGATCAGATTCTGAAGTACCCCCGGGATAAAACAACTTGACTTGCCCCGGTATTTATGTTATTTTAGGCTACCCTTAATACAGTCGGTTCGATGGAAAAATCCGGATCATCCCCATTCAGCATCCACAGGGAGGGATTGATGCCCAGGGAAGAGATGCTTGAAGTGGGAAATAAGCAGAAGCAGTTAAAAATCGGGATCCCTTCGGAAAACCACCCTGTGGAAAGCCGTGTTCCCATCACCCCGGAAGCGGTCGAGATACTCACCGGCCACGGGCACGAGGTGATGCTTGAAAAGGAAGCGGGGAAAGCGGCGAACTACATGGACCGGGATTATTCAGAAAAAGGTGGGATCATCTCGGAAAACCGGCAGGAAATTTTCAGGGTGTGTGACATCCTTTTGAAGATCAGTCCCCCGACCCTGGAGGAAATCGGCTGGATGAAAGAAAGACAGACCCTGCTCTCGTCGTTCCAGGAGCAGACACACCGGGATGAACAATATATCAGGGGCCTGATGGAGAAGAAGGTGACCGCCATTGCATTTGAGAATATCCAGGATGAGAACAAATGTTTTCCCGCTGTAAGGAGCATGAGTGCCATAGCGGGGACCACCAGCATATTGATCGCGGCGGAATACCTGAGCAACATGCACGGCGGAAAGGGAGTCATGCTGGGCGGTGTCACGGGGATCACCCCCACCGAGGTGGTGATCCTGGGCGCGGGTACGGTGGCAGAATACGCGGTCAGGGCGGCCATGGGAGTGGGCTCCGAGGTGAAGGTATTCGACCATTCGATCCACCGGCTCAGGAGGTTGCAGGGAGCGGTGGGACAGATGATCCCCACCTCCATCTTCCATCCCAGGGTGATCATGAAGGCCCTCAGGTCGGCGGATGTGCTGATCGGGGCGATGCGGCTGAATGAGAATCAGCCTTCATTCTTCATCACCGAGGAGATGGTGAAACAGATGAAGAAAGGTTCCGTGATCATCGATATCAGCATCGACAGGGGTGGCTGTATCGAAACTTCCGAGGTGCGGACGCAGGTTGATCCGGTATTCGTCAGGCACGGGGTGATCCATTACTGTGTTCCCAATATTCCTTCCAGGGTGGCACGGACAGCCTCCATCGCCATCAGCAACGTGTTTGCCCCGCTGATCGTGGAGATCGGGCGGCTTGGGGAGATGAGCAGGCATCTGAAGGAAAATCCGGGACTCAGGCACGGAGTTTATCTGTACAACGGGATCCTGACCAGCGAGATCGTCGGCCGAAAATTCGGGATCCCCTCAAAGGATATCGATTTATTGATGGCAGCGTTTTAATGAGGAGTATCATGAACAGGAGAGGAGGGATGTTGGCTGTACCAGTCCTGTTGCTCATTCTTGCGGGCGGATGTGAAAGGTGGTTCGGGCCTGAAAAAAGCGGTGAGATCCAGTTGAGCTCCCAGTTATTCGGCAGCGAAAGCTATTACCTTTTCGGATTCGGATACGAGCAGGCGGAGTACTACAGGTATCCCTACCAGGGTGAACCGGTCCCGGACATCATCAATGAGGCATACAGGATGATCGAAGGCGGGGAGGTGAAGGTGCTGCCCGGGTTCAACATACCGGCACAGGTGAACGGCTTTGCGCTGGTCGGGGAGTTTACCACGCTGGCGGAGGCCCGGTCATTTTATGATGATTACAAAGCGGTGGAACAGGGGCTTCAATTCGAGACCGTCAGTGACACCGTCGAGCTTTTCCAGGTGTGGATACAGCAGACTTCCCTGGGAAATTATGTGAAACTTCTGGTGAAGGACATCAACACCCTGCAGGGTGAGTCGGGGGACCTCTACAGCGAGGTGGTCATGGATTACGTGTACCAGTCCGACGGAACCCCGGAATTTCCCGATTGAACAGCCGGGGAAAATATTCTATATTAGGGGATGAATTTTGCGCTCCTCGGTTTTATCTTTTACCTGGTGATCATCCTGGTCGTCGGGTTCATCACCTACCGCATCAACAAATCACACGAGGATTTTTTTATTGCCGGGAGGAGGCTCAATCCGTGGGTGGTGGCCTTCTCCGAAAGAGCATCAGGGGAAAGTGCCTGGTTGTTGCTCGGATTGCCCGGGGCAGCATATGCTTCCGGATTGCTTGAATTCTGGACGGCACTGGGATGCGTATCCGGCATCATCTTCTACTGGTTTTTTATTGCCAGGGCACTGCGCCAGCAGAGTGAACAGTATGCATCCATCACCCTTCCCACATTTCTGGCCAGCCGGTTCGGAAGGGGACAGGCGGCCATCCGTGTGCTGGCCACCTTTATCATCATTTTCTTCTTTATCTTCTACCTGTCAGCACAGTTCAACGGGGCGGGAAAGATCCTCAATGTCACCTTCGGAATCAGTCAGAAAACGGGAATGGTGATCGGCGCCATGGTGATCATTTTTTACACCATGATGGGGGGATTTTTTGCGGTGGCATGGACCGATATGGTCCAGGGGATCATCATGATCGGGACCCTGGTGGTATTGCCCCTGGTGGGACTGGTGGAGCTGATGGAAAATGGCGGCGGTACCGGACAGCTTGCCGGACTGGTGGCAGAGGAGGGACACCCGCTGACTTCCCTGACCGGAGGCAGAACCGGCTGGGCGGCGGCGGCTCTGATCATCAGCGGACTGAGCTGGGCGTTCGGCTATATGGGGCAGCCCCACCTGCTGACCCGGTTCATGTCCATCCGGTCGGCCGCGAAGATAAAAATCTCCAGAAGGATTGCCATCGCCTGGGCCATCCCGGCATTTACGGGAGCGGTGATCATCGGTGTGATCGGGGCGGGTTTGTACGGACAGGGGATGTTCGATGACATTGAAAAAGTGATGCCCCACCTGGCCAATGAGCTCCTTCCTGCCTGGCTTGCGGGGATCTTTGTGAGTGGTGCCATCGCGGCGATGATGTCCACGGCGGACAGCCAGCTGCTGGTCATCAGTTCCTCGGTGATCGAGGACTTTTTTCACCGGACACTGCACCGGGAGGTGGGGGAC
>DSDZ01000117.1 GCA_011048475.1 Bacteroides sp.
ACACAACACCAACGATCAGGATCACAAAGATGCTTCCCTTCAGGGGACCGGCCAGCGTCTCCAGGAACCAGTCACCCAGAAAAGCGGCCACACCACCCGGGACTGCAAGGGAATCTCCGAAGGGAAGTGGCACTGACTGCTGCCAGTAATAGACCAGTGAAAGGTCCACCTGCCTGAGATACCAGAGAAGGTATACCAGGATCAGAAAGAATCCGGTGTAAGCGGCGATCCTTATCGCTCTCACCTGTCTCATGGGTGTGTTTCCTCATCGAAAAGTAATAAATTATATGCAATTCTGAATCATTTTCTATTTTTGAATGTCCGCAAACGATGCAGAAAACTTTCAGCATGGAGAACAAACATCCAGGGCTCATTGACAAGATCATCCCGGGAGCGTACCTGCTCCTTGCATTCCTGTACCTGGCTATTGTAGTGCGTCCCGCATTCTATTCCCATCATTCCCAGCCCTCATTTCTCCTTGCCATGGATTACCTGGCCGGCTATTTTGAACACCCGGGCGGTTTTTCGGAGCTGCTGGCCAATCTGGTCATGCAGTCCTTTTACAGCTGGTTCCTGGGCCCTGTTGTATTCATGGCCGTTGCGCTGGCTGTTGCCTGGCTCGCATTCGAGCTGATGAACACGGTCCACCGGACCAGGCTGAACCGGATCTGGGCGCTTGTCCCCCTGACCCTGGCCCTTGTCATGGCCGACAATTACAATCTGCCCTTTTCTGTGATCACGGCCGTATTGATCGTATTGCTTATTTCGCTGTTTACCGCCCGTAAAGGCAATACGCCCGCGGCCATGTTGCTGGTCTACACGGCCGGTGCCGCATCGGTATATTATCTCTGCGGCAGCGGATACCTGCTGCTGTTTTCACTGATCGCATTGCTGCTTTCCATGAAATTCAGGTGGTGGATCAGCCTGTCGCTGATCTCCTTCATCGTGGCTTTCAGCATCTTTGTTCCGTGGATCGCCGCCGCAAGGATTTTTGCCATCCCTCCGGATCAGGCTTACTTCTATTTCTTTCCCCCGAAGCTTTATTTTATGACCTATGAGCCAACCTGGATTTTTTATAGCTGGCTGGTGTCTGTTCCGCTCCTGCTCATCATGGCGCGTATCATGGCGGTGCGTGGTGCAGCGGGTGCGATTCCGGCGGGCGCGGGAGCTGGTGCGGCAGGGATTGTGCTCATCGCGCTTGCCGTATTCGGTCACATGACCACCTACCGGGCAGATGCCAGGAACATCGTGGCGAGCGATTATCACTGCCATCATGGTAATACAGCCAGGGCTGTGAGAGCCGCCACATCGGTTGAAGAATACAGCTTTTCCGCCAACCTGAACCATAACCTGGCCATTGCGAAGGCGGGGACCCTGATGGAGAACTTTTTCGATTTCCTGCAGATCTCGGGAACGGATGCACTTTACCCGGATGCGGAATTCTCGCTGGAGATGTCCTTCATTGCAGCTGATTTTTACTACGACCTGGGGTATATCAGCGAGGCCAGGCACTGGGCCCATACCGCGCTGGTCTATTACCCTTACAGTCCCCGTGCACTGCGCCTCCTGGTGAAGACTCACCTGGTCACCGGCGAATACAGGGCAGCAGAAAGATGCCTGCATATGTTGGACAGGGGACTTACGAACAGGAAATTTATCAGAGAATACAGCCCTTACGTGAATGATACCTCACTCGTGCGATCCCGACCGGAGATCATGGAAAAAAGACGCTCTATCCCGGCCGGAAAAGAGCTGAGTCCCCTGATTGAAGAAAGATTGCGCGAACTCCTGGAAGCCAACGAAAAGAACAGGCGCGCACACGAATACCTGATGCTTTACTATCTCCTGGATTCTCAGATGGAGCGTTTTCTGGAACTGTACGATGGTGCGGACAGGTTTTTTGCCATGCCCGTGGAAATCTTCGAAGAAGCGATCCTGATGTACGGCGACAGGAACGGTGTCGATGTGGAAGAAAAATATGAAATCCGGCCCACCACCAAGAACCGGTTCGAGCACTTTAAAGCCACGCTCCAGAAATATGAAGGCCAGAGAAATATGGCAAGGAACGTCCTTTACTGGGAGATGGGGCAAACTTACATGTACTACCTTCAATTCGTTTTCCCTCGGATCATTAAACCCGAGATCGTATATCCTGAGTATGAAGAAGCGCCCATATAGGAAACATCTCCTGAATACCCGCACCCTGCTGAGGATCAGTGCCCTGCTAAGGATCAGCATCCTGCAGAGGACCAGCATCCTGCAGAGGACCAGCATCCTGCAGAGGACCAGCATCCTGCAGAGGACCAGCATCCTGCAGAGGACCAGCATCCTGCAGAGGACCAGCATCCTGCTGAAGACCCGCACCCCGGGCCTCAGATACCTGTTCCTGATCCTCGCGGGACTGGCGCTGCTCTCCGGCTGTGGGGGTGGTCCGGACAACGTCATGCAAACAGACACCGAGGCGGATATCTACCCGGCCTATTATGACCTCACTATCCCGCCCAACATTGCCCCCCTCAATTTTATTATCCGCGAACCGGGTTCAAAATTCTGTGTGCAGATCTCGGCGGGTGAAAATGAAGCGATCCTGATCAGGCAGCGCTCATCCCGCATCCATATTCCCATGGATCGGTGGAAGGAACTCCTTTCAGAGCATACAGGCGACACCCTGAAGGTGCAGATATGGGCACGTCAGGACAGGAACTGGACGGCGTATCCCTGCATCACCCACCTGATCGCCACCGATCCCATTGATCCTTTCATCGCGTACCGGATTGTCCATGCCGTGTACCTGAACTGGCGCAAAATGGGAATCTACCAGCGTGACCTGACCAGTTTCAGGGAAATACCGCTCATCGAAAATTCCTCCACAGGACACGGTTGCATGAACTGCCATTCATTTGCGAACAATGATCCCTCCACCATGATGATCCACTTCCGGATCATCAATCCGGGCACCCTCATCTGGAACCAGGGAACCCTCATGAAGGTGAATACCAGCACCGAAAGCACCATGTCAGCGGGAATCTACCCCTCCTGGCATCCCGACGGGAAGCATATTGCTTTTTCCACCGGGAAGATCAGTCCCCACCTGACCACCCGTCTGAACAAGGTGGTGGATGTGGCCGACAGGGTCTCTGACCTGATCGTATATGATGTGTCTGCTAACAGGGTGACCACCTCACCTGAAATTTCAACCTCAAAGCGTGAAAACATGCCCGCCTGGTCGGCGGACGGAAAATACATGTATTTCATCTGTGCCCCGGAGGCTGTCAGGGGCGATGAAGAGAGCCTCCTGCATTCCAGGTACAGTTTGATGCGGATCGCCTACGATCCCGATGGCGATATCTGGGGTGAAGCGGAAATGGTGCTGAATGCGGATACCACCGGAATGAGCATTTCTCACCCTTCGGTGTCCCCGAACGGAAAATACCTGGTCTGTTCCATGAGCGACTTCGGTTATTTCACGATCTTTCACCAGTGCAGCGACCTTTATTCGGTGAATCTGGAAACACGTGAGTACAGAAGACTCGGCCTGAACAGCGAATACGCCGAGAGCCATCCCTCCTGGTCCTCTAACGGCCGCTGGCTGGTATTCAGCAGCAAGCGAATGGACGGAGTACTGTCAAGACCCCATATTGCCTATTTTGATAATAACGGGAACACCCATGCTCCCTTTGTGCTACCGCAAAAAGACCCTTCCATGTATGACAGGCTGGTGGCCAACTATAACCTGCCCAGGCTGTTGACTGGCCGGATTGATGTCAATCCTCTGGAAATCAGAGAAGCGATATATGGCGACGCCATAAATGCAGCATACAAAGAGTGAAGTCGCTTCAGGGGGTATCCGTTTCAGTGATTTCATGAAGTCACAAATCTGTGACTTTTATACAAATTGATGAGTTTGTAAATATTTATTTTTCCTTTTCAATTTTTCTATCTGTCTATATATAAGATAATTACACTGCACTCATAATTGTATGGTGCGCGCAGAAAAGTCACAAATGTGTGCAAAAGTAACCATCTTGTGACTTCCTGTTTTTCCTTAAACAGCATACAGTGTTTCTTCCCTGTTTTTGTCAGTTCATCGCACAGTTCAGAAGACATCATAAAAGACGAGGGCGTCTCATAAGTCCCATTTCTACCTTATCTGAGGGATGCTTTTGAAGTAACCTGGCATCTTTTGTGCAGCAAATTAGCACATTACGAGAAAGCATCCCTCAGTAAACAAGAGAAGGGTGTCC
>DSDZ01000265.1 GCA_011048475.1 Bacteroides sp.
AGCTGAGTCCGTACCCGAAGGGGAAAAGGGGTTCGCGCGTCTGGTCGGTGTAGCTGGACCAGGTGACCTGTCCCGGGCTTCCCGTGGGACGGCCCGTGTTCTTGTGGTTGTAATAGATGGGCAGTTGTCCCGCCGACCGGGGCCAGGAGACCGGGAGCTTGCCGGAAGGGTTGTATTCCCCGAAAAGCACATCCGCGATGGCGTTCCCCGATTCCGATCCCCCCTGCCATGTGACGAGCACCGAGGGGACCCGGTCTATGAAATCGCTGATATCCATCGGTCTTCCGTTCATCAGGACCACCACCACGTTCCTGTTCACCTCAAGGACCTTCTCCAGCAGTTCCAGCTGCAGCCCTTTGGGCTTCAGATCGGTGACACTGCGGCCCTCGCCCGACTGAAAGCCATTCTCCCCGATCACCACCACCGCCACATCTGCCCGGCGGGCCGCGGCCACCGCCCCGTCCATTCCGCTCCTGTCGGTGGTATTGATCTCCACGTTCACCAGGAACGAGGGCCGGGCCAGCAGGTACTGCGGACCCCGTTCATACAGCAGCATGGAGGGAGTGTTCACCCTCGCCTGCATCCCCTCCAGCACGGAAACGGCCGATCCCGGAACGGCCTGCGCCCTCCAGTTCCCCAGCGGGGAATCCTTGTCCGCCGCCAGTTCCCCGATCAGCGCGATCCGCTGCCCTCCGGGATCCAGAGGCAGGAGTCCCCCCTCGTTCTTCAGCAGCACGATGCTTCTCCTTGCCGCATCGCGGGCCGCCGCCAGGTGTTCCTCCGAAAGGAACAGCATCTCTTCCAGTTCGGCGCTGCCATACCGGTACGGGTCATCGAACAATCCCAGTTTTTCCTTCACCTGCAGGACCCTTCTCACCGCATCGTCGATAAGGGACTCATCCACGGTCCCTTCCTCCACCAGCTCTTTCAGATGGGCGATGTAGCAGTTCCCCTCCATGTCCATGTCACTGCCCGCGGTGATGGCCAGCCGGGCCGCTTCCTTCCTGTCGGCGGCCACCCCGTGGGGGATCAGCTCACCCACCGAGTTCCAGTCCGACACCACGAAGCCGTCGAATGCCCAGCTCCCCTTCAACAGGTCGCGTACCAGGAAACTGTTCGCGGTGGCCGGGATCCCGTTCACCTCGTTGAAGGAATTCATGAAGGTGGCCGCGCCCGCATCCACACAGGCTTTGAAGGGCGGGAGAACCACGTTGAACAGGGTCCGCTCGTCCACCTCCACGGTGTTGTAATCCCTGCCCGCTTCTGCAAACCCGTACGCCGCATAGTGCTTGGCGCAGGCGGCGATCGTACCCGCATCCGCGAGGTCCTCCCCCTGGAACCCTTTTATCCTTGCAGCCGCGAACCGGGCGCCCAGGAAGGGATCCTCCCCGGAGCCTTCCATGACCCTTCCCCAGCGGGCATCCCGCCCGATGTCCACCATGGGCGCAAAGGTCCAGTGGACGCCTGCCGCCGTGGCTTCCAGGGCGGCGATCCGGGCGTTCTTCCGTGCCAGTTCCGGTTCCCAGCTGGCGGTTTCTCCCAGCGGGATGGGAAAGATGGTGCGGAACCCGTGGATCACATCGTACCCGAAGATCAGGGGGATCCCCAGCCGGGAGTTCTCAACGGCCAGCTGCTGTGCGTTCCGGGTGGCTTCTGACCCGGTTACGTTCAGCAGGGAGCCCACCCGGCCCGATTTGATCATCTCCAGTCCGGTCTGTGCATAATCATTGTCAGGGGCGGGCCCGGTCATTTCCCACCGGCCGGTGTACTGATTGAGCTGACCGATCTTTTCCTCCAGGGTCATTTCGGCGAGAAGCCGGTCGACCCGGGAGTCTACCTCCCTGCGGCCGCATGAAGCAAGCGCCAGGCAGGCGCACGCCAGTAGAAAAAGTGTCTGTTTCATTCGTTTCATATGTCAGGTTTTTAAGTGATTCTTTTTTTTTCCTGCCGCCAGTGACTCATCGATCCTCCGCATCATTTCCATGCATGCCCGGCCGTTGTGGTAGGGGCATTTCCAGAAACCGGCCTTTTCATTCCCGGTGGCGGGGATCCCCTCCCGGTTCACGCTCCAGACCCATTCCCCGTAGGTGCGGTCGATCATCCTTTTTTTAATGAATTCCCAGATCCCGATTGCTTTCAGGGCGAATTCCTCATCGCCGGAGCGCTGGTACGCATTAAAATAGCCCACCATGGCTTCCGCCTGCGGCCACCAGTGCCTGTCGGTATCCGCCCTGTTCTCCCCGGGAAAAAATTCGTAGATCAGCCCGTGCTCGTGGTCCAGACCCCTGAAATTCACCCTGGCCATCTGCACCGCGATCCTGCCGCATTCTTCCTCCAACTCCCGGTTCCCCAGTACTCCGGCTGCTTCATCCAGCAGCCATGAGCATTCGATGTCATGTCCGAATGAAATGAAATCCGATCTGAGGTTCCAGTCATCATCGAAAAAGAGCCTCAGGTGCCAGGTCTCCCGGTCTATGAACCTCTCCGTGAACAGGCGGATGATGTTATCCAGGGCCTCCCGGAGCCGCGGATCCCTGTGAACCCTGAAAAGACTCGTGTATGCTTCCAGGATGTGGAGGTGGGTGTTCATGGTCTTCCGCTCGTTGGCATCTTTCACGCTCAGCCGCACATCCTCCACCGGTTCCCATTCCCTTGAAAGGGCTTCGATGTACCCGTTCCGTTCCCTGTCCAGCGCATGCTCCTCAATTTCCCCGAACAGCCTCACAGCCGAAGCCAGCGCCTCTTTTTCCCCGCACGCATGCCAGTATTCCGTCATGGCGTAAATGGTGAACGCAAGGGCATAGACCTGTTTGCGCATGGTTACGGGAGCCCCCCGGTAATTTAGCTCCCAGTAAACCCCTCCGGATTCCCGGTCTGTAAAATGACCCGTGATGTATTCATATGCCCGGGCGGCCGTTTCCAGGTAAGCCGGGTCGTGGTATACCAGGTAGGCTGCCGAAAAAGTCCACAGGATCCGGGCATGCATGACAATCCCCTTGTTCGCTTTCAGATCCACATGGTTCTGATGGGAAATATATCCGGCAAACCCCCCGTGCTCTTTGTCAGGGGCCAGTGTCATCCAGAAAGGCAGGATGTTTTCCTTCAACTCCCTTTCCAGGTCGGTCCTCAGTGCTCCAAGCTTTTTTGCATCCATATGCAACACCCGGGTTAAGCTACTCCGCAGCAGGTGCGGGGTACCTTCGATTCACACAGACTACGGCGCACCCTCCGGCACATGGGTCGGCTTCTCATCCGGCAGCCTGTCCCACCAGGTCTTCTTCATGATGATAAAGCAGACCACGATGATGGCAAGTGAGATATAAAGCGGGACCATCTCCTTCAGCACAAGGTATACAGGGAAGATCACCAGGGCGGTCTGGGCGATGATCCCCACGAGAATGTTGAACATATCCTTCCAGAAATCGGTGTTCTTCCTGAAATCCGGATGTTCCGCCACCACCTTCTCGTGGATGGGCTTCCAGAATCCCCAGGGCCTGACGGTCCTGTAAAATTCTTTCAGGGTCTTCTCGTTGGTGGGAGGGGCTGCATAGGTCCCGATGATGCAACCAATGACAGAGATCACCAGGATCAGCGGGAAGTAATACAGGTCGAGGGTGTCGAACACGTAGGGGAAGATGAGCGCCGGGACGATCCCCGACACCATGCCCCAGAAAAACCCGGAGCCGTTGAACCGCCACCAGTACCATTTCAGCACGTTGGCCGCCACGTATGCGCCCCAGAGCGCGGAGACGATCCACTGGAGGATGCTGTTCACATCAAGGGCGAAAATGCCGAAGACGATGCTGACCACCACCACCACGATCCCGGTGATGTAGCTGACCCGGCTCACCTCTTTGCCAGAGGCCTCCGGTTTCAGGTATTTAATGTAAATATCATTTACCAGGTATGCCTGCGCGGCGTTAAGCGTGCCGGCGAAGGTGGACATGAAGGCAGCCAGCAATCCGGCCAGCAGGAGACCCATCAGTCCGATGGGGGCGAACTCGCTGATGGCCGAGGGAAGGATCTGCTCGAAGTCGATCCTGTTGCCCACGATCAGGTCCAGGCGGTCGTAAAAAAGCAGTGCCAGGATGGCGAAACCAGCGATCATGAAATACCTCACCGGCATCAGCACCACGGAGACGAATCCCGACATCTTGGCTGCCTCTTTGGGCGTGCGGGTGGAAAGGATCTTTTGCATATCGTAGTTGGGAGCCGGACCGGCGGC
>DSDZ01000226.1 GCA_011048475.1 Bacteroides sp.
GATCAGGACAGCATTTATTATAAAGATCCGTGAAAATGACATGGTATTGCTTTTAATACTCGTACAGATGAATCCTTTTCCTGATTGCTGCGTGAACGGGTCTGTTTCAAATCCGCTCGAACCGGATCCCCCGTGTGCGGCCGTTGGACACATCGAAGCCGGTCACCTTCCCCACATCATTCCTCAGGAAGACCATTTCACCGATGAAAAAGGCATCCCCTTTGAAATTGTCCTTTTCCACGGGCGAGAGCTCGATATCCTCCGTATTGCGGATCAGGAGGGTGAGGGTGCTGTCCTTCACCTCCAGGGTATAGAATATCTGCAGTTCCTCGCTGAAATACCTTCCCATGTATTCCTCCAGCACCTCCATCCCGGGTTCGTAAGGCGCCACGGGGACCAGCCCGAGTTGCTGCCCCCCCTGTGAATGGACTGCGCTGACCACCTTCCCATCACTGTCCAGGTTGAATTCCACGGATGCTACCACGCCCTTGTAGTCAAAAACCGAATCGGACCTGGGGATCATCTCCAGGTCAGGCTGTCCCTCCGCTGAAAAGACCAGCTTCCCCTCCTTCAGGGTAAAATTGAAGATCATTCCGATGGTGGCGAGCCTGTATTTCCCCTCGTACGCTTTCAGCAACCGCTCCGGAACCACCACCCCGGCCGGGTCGGCCTTTTCCGTGTTCTCTTTCTCCGGCTCCAGATCGTCGCTGAAGAAGACATCCACCAGCGCATTGGCCACATATTCGGAAGCAAAGGACCCGTTGTTGCTCATAACGGCCACACCCGCATTGATCTCCGGGAAATAATGAAGCGTGGCCCGGTGCGCGATGTCCGCTCCCCCGTGACTGTACAGCTTCAGTCCCCTGTACTCGCCCACGGCGATCCCCAGGGCATACTCCAGGGTATCCCCGTTGTTCAGCGTATCGGGTGTGACCAGTTTCCGGACCAGCTCCGCACCGCCCACCTGCGGATCCCCGAAATTGTCCAACCACGCGGCAAAATCCTCCACGGTGGTGTAGATCCCTCCCGCCCCGTAGGAGGCATACAGGTCCCCACCTTCCTTGTATCCTTCGCCCGATATCACATACCCCCGGGACGCACCCCCGATGATTGTGGCGGGATCGGCCCGCACGGTGGTGGAGTCCATTCCCAGGGGACCGAACACATGGTCCTTCATCCAGTCCGGGAAATCCTCTTCCGTGATCCGTTCCACGATCTCCGCCAGCAGGATGAACGCCGAGTTGTTGTAGTTGTGCTCATCACCGGGAGAGGCCTGAAGCTCCTTCTGCCGCTTCAGCATCTCGATGACCTCCTCCCGCCGCAGCACGTCCTCCTCCTTCCAGCCGGTCATGGGCATCAGGTTGTACACCTCGCGTAATCCGTTGGTATGGTTCATCAGGTTTTTCACTTTGACCACCTGGCCCAGGTCGGGCAGCTCGGGGATATGCTTCCGCACATCATCCTCCAGGGAGAGCTTTTCCTGCTGTTCCAGGAGCAGGATGGCGAATGCGGTGAACTGTTTGGACACGGAGCCGATGTTCGACGGGGTGCCAACCGTGAAGGGAATGTCATGGGTCAGGTCGGCCATGCCGTATGCCTTCGCGAACACGAGTTCACCGTCCCGGATCACCCCGGCCACCCCGCCCGGCACACTGTCGCCCGAAAAGGGGATGAACAGCTGGTTGGCCCGCTCCTCCGGGTCCGTCGCAATGCGCTCGGCAACCTTCAGCACGATGGTGTATTTGCCGGAGTCATCCTCGAAGGGAGCCACCTCCAGCATGTACCTGCCGGGGTCTTCGGTCTCGAAGTAGAACATCTCGGGTCCCTCTGCAGGTCCGTCGGCCAGCCCGATCCGGTTGCCGGCCGAATCAAAGAGGGTGACCACCACATCCACGGACACCTGGTCGGCCACCCCGTACAGGTAGGTATCGGCATCCAGGTCCAGGAAGAAAGTATCGGGTGTCTCCACCTCCAGTACTCCCTCCACGACCTTTCCGATGTCAAGGTCGCCCGAATATTTGTAACGCTCCTGCCGGTTGCAGGCTGCCAGCAGCAGAGATGCCGCAGCGATCACAATGATCTGTTTTCATAGGATTAGGGTATTAAGAACATAGAAAGTTACGAAAGAAAAGACAATCAATATGGATCATGCCCCACTATTTAGAAGGGGATAATGTGCAAAATTGGTTAATGAAAAGACTGAATTCAGGTGAATACGGTCAGCAGAATGGCTAATTTTACCATGTAAACT
Organism: Bacteroides sp.; assembly: GCA_011048475.1. Taxonomy (GTDB): domain Bacteria; phylum Bacteroidota; class Bacteroidia; order Bacteroidales. The sequence goes on from DSDZ01000226.1 coordinate 2,252, forward strand.
CCGCACCATGACTATTTTTATCGCGTTGATTTTCTCCATGGCCTTCCAGTTCGCGGCCGCGGTCATCTCCATCAGCCTCATCCGGCAGACCAAATACAACTTCTCCTGGGTGATCCTTTCGATCGCCTTCCTCCTGATGGCTTTTCGCCGGATGGTGGACCTGGTGGACGTCTGGCGCTCGGGGCTCTGGATCACCGGCAGTCCGGTCAGCACCTGGAGCGCGGTGGCCATTTCGGTCTTCATCCTGGTGGGGGTGATCTATATTAAGCGCATCTTCAACCTGCAGAAGCGGATCGACGATTTGAAAAAACAGAGCGAATCCAGGGTGCTTTCGGCGATCATCAAAACCGAGGAAAATGAGCGCCTGAAGTTTTCCAAGGAGCTGCACGACGGACTGGGTCCGCTGCTCAGCTCCATCAAAATGTCCATTTCTGCCCTGGAGGCGGGTACCAGGGAACCGGCCGACAGGAAGATCCTGGACAATACGAGCAAGCTGATCGACGAGTCTGTGGCCACCATCAAGGAGATCTCCAACAAGCTCAGTCCCCACATCCTGAACAACTTCGGCCTGCTGAAGGCGGTGCGCTCCTTCATCGACCGGATCGAAACCCCGGGGAATTTGCAGATCAAAGTAAACTCCAACATCGAGGACACCCGGTTCGACTACAACATCGAGGTGGTGCTGTACCGGATCATCTGCGAGCTGATCAACAACACGGTGAAGCACGCCGACGCGAGCGAGATCAACCTGGACCTCTATTACAACGACAACCGCCTGACCCTTGATTATTTCGACAACGGGAAGGGATTCGACACCGAAAAAGTGCTGAGCCTCCAGCCGGGCATGGGATACTCCAACATCCAGTCGCGGATCAAGAGCATCAACGGGACGCTGGATGTGGTGAGCAACGAGGACGAGGGGGTATGCATCAACGTGGCCATTAATACCCGGAAACATGAATGAGATATCCGTCTGCCTGGTGGACGACCACCAGCTGTTCAGGGAGGGAATGAAGCTGCTGCTGGAAAAGCTGCCTTTCATCAGGGAGGTGCGCGAGGCATCGAGCGGACAGGAATTCCTGGATTTGCTGCCGGGGAGTGTTCCCGACGTGGTCTTCATGGACATCGAAATGCCCGGGATCAGCGGGATCGAGACAACGCGGCTGGCCCTGGAGCAATACCCGGACATGCACGTGATCGCCCTTTCCATGTACGGGGAGGAGGCGTATTACACGAAAATGATCAGTGCCGGGGTGAAGGGTTTCCTTTTGAAGAACTCCAGCATCCAGGAGGTGGAGGATGCCATTGTGATTGTGATGGAAGGGAAGAACTATTTCTCCCAGGAGGTGGTCACCGGACTGGTGCAGGGACTGACCCGGAAAAAGAAAAGCAGGGGCAGGGGAGGTCTCTCGGACCGCGAGGTGGAGGTCCTGATCCACATCTGCAAGGGATACTCCAACAAGGAGATCGCCGATACGCTTTTTTTGAGCAAGCGGACGGTGGACAAGCACCGGGAGAACATCCTCCTGAAGACCGGGGCGAAGAATACGGCCGGACTGGTCATGTACGCCATCCAGGCGGGGATCATCGATATATAGTGCATTAAAGGAGGAGAGCATATGAAACTGATATTTGTAAAAGTTCTGATCATCTTTTATGCAGCTCTGACCGTTGCCCGTGCCCAGGAATCGACCCCGGTCGAGATTACCATCAACCGGGATGGAATACATCTGAAAGGTAAATTTTACGTTTCGGAAGTAAAAGGTACCATCCCCACTGTAATTTTATTGCATGGCTTCCCGGGAAATGAACAGGATGTGCTTGGTATCGGAAAGACATTATCCGAGAATGGAATCAATGTACTGACGTTCAATTACAGCGGCACTCACCAAAGCGAAGGAGAATTCAATTTTGAAAATACCCAGAAAGATATCGAGGCTGCATTTGAATTTATTCAC
>DSDZ01000496.1 GCA_011048475.1 Bacteroides sp.
ACCCGGGATTGTCAAAATATTCAAGCTTATCTATCTGGATGGTCTGAAGCGGCATCCGCTCACCGATCCCATAGATAACCAGCTTTTTACGGCCATCTGAAAAAAGGCTGAGTGCGAATTTTTTACTGTCGGGAGACCATGTTCCCATGGACTCGGTAAAACTGTATTCGTCAACCTTGGTGTCGCGGACATCACGTGTCAGTCTCCTGATGATCCGTTGTTGTTTAAGATCGGCCAGGTAAAAATCTATTGTGATCACGTCCCGGTCGGCCAGGAAGATCACGTACCTGCCATCAGGACTGATCGACGGAGAGATGTTGACTGCATCCGGGCCGCCGAAAAGTATATCACCCACCGCATCACCAGACCGGGAAGCAATATGTGGCCGGTGAATGCTGTTCAATTGTTCCTCCCAGATGATGGACAAAGTATCCTCGTTAAAGCCAAGCAAACTGTCCACGGCCCTTTCATATCCGACCTGGCCGCTTGCAAACAGCAACGGTTTGATCATCCATTCCCCCCAGTTGGCCGAGATGAAGGCCCAGAATGCATGTCCGTACCTGTAAGGGAAATAGAGATCCGGCCTGCGGGTCATTTCCTTCAGTGTGGGAATGTCATCGTTCATGACCGCATCCCTCATCCACATCGCAGTTAGTGGATCCGTTGCACCAATTGACATATATTCGGCCATCCCTTCGATCATCCAGAGCGGGATGCTCCCAATGTTTTCGAATTGAATGCTGTCCGCATTCTTGAACATATGATACTGGAAAACATGCACCAGCTCGTGACCAAGCACGTGATCGGTCTCATCGTTGGATTTATTGACCGGCATCACCACCCGGTTCCTGAGACTTTCCGTCACACCTCCGGTCCCGACTCCGATCAGGCTGGAGATAACCGTAGTCTGCTGGAATTCCGCATGGTTGTTATATAGTATGATCGGGCTGGGCTTTGTGAAAGTATCCAGCAAGATGGCCTGATGCCTTTTGTACCAACGTTCGGCCAGCTGCGCAAAATCCCTGATCTTCTTATCGTTGTCCAGGTAGTGATATATCTGGAAATGGGGTGTGCTGTAGATTTCGAAATCAAAGATCTCGTAATTGACTTTGTTTTTACCGAAATATTGACCTCCTGCCTGCTGTATCAGCGTTATAAAGACCAGGATGAACATGGTCCGTCTTAAGATCTTCGAGGTCGGCCTTTTTATGTTCTCTGGTTTCATGGGTATGTATCTTAATCAGTTAACGGTTTCAAAAGAATCATGCCACAAGAAATCACTTCTCGAACTACGTATTCATGGGTCTGGATTTTCACCTTTACGTGATACAAAATTTACGCCATACCATCTGGATTTCGGGTCTGAATATCCTCTTTTGGCTTAATTATTGCGCCGATCTTGATGAGTTAAAAAAACTGTCAATATGGCATTAATTATCAGAAGCACAGCATTTGAGATCGAAAAAGTAAAATGAAAAACGAACTGACAATCCTGCTCCATATGGTCAATGCCTCAGTCAATTTTATTTTCAAGCGGGATCGGTATCCCGGACCAAAAGAACCGTTATCAAATTCGTGAAACATGGATACTATCCATTATTTGCTAATGCTCCTGCCGGCCTGGATGGCGTGTAATCCCTCTGTGGAGAATCCGGACAGGGCGAGCGATCACCGGTATGGAGATCAGAATGATTGTAATCAATTCACCCCACCCGTGCAGGAACCGGATCACCATGGCAGATCCGCAAAATGTTCACCGACCGTGCAGATATGATATACAGGATTTATTACAACCAGCCCTGACTTCCCCTTCTGAAGGGGTGTATTTAGCAGGGTAATAATATTCAGAAAACCATGAATGCATTATTATTGATCGATATCCAGAAGGATTTTTTACCGGGTGGATCCCTGGAGGTCCCGGAAGGGGACAGAATCATACCGGCTGTAAACGAGATACAGGAATATTTTGATATCGTGGTGGCCACGCAGGACTGGCATCCGGAGGATCACGGAAGTTTCGCCTCCAACCATCCTGGAAAGCAACCGGGCGACAGGATTGAGCTGGACGGGGTGGAGCAGATTCTCTGGCCAGATCACTGTATCCAGGAAACCGAGGGTGCTGATTTTGCAGACGACCTGAAGATGGACCGTGTGGAGAAGATCATCCGGAAAGGAACCGATCCCCTGGTTGACAGCTACAGCGGTTTTTATGACAACCAGCACAAACGTGCCACGGGTTTGCATGAGTATCTCAGGGAAAAAGAGGTGGATACCGTCACCATTGTCGGACTGGCGGCCGATGTATGTGTGCGTTATACAGCCCTGGATGCACTGGAACTCGGATACAAGGTTTTCCTGGTCAGGAATGCCACCCGGGCCGTGGGGGGAGGCGAAGTGCTGGAGGATACCCTACGGGAGCTCAGGGAAAAAGGAGTCGGCATGGTCGAGTCATCCGGCATAAAGGATATGTTTAATGGTTCCTGAAACTGGGGTATGTGAAAGATCCGACTGCTGGGTAAGGTCCGTTTTTCCTGTTATTTTCTCTGTAACAGTTTTTTTAACTCACTCCAGGGACGGGTGTTGATGACATCTTCCTTTTCCAGCCAGCCTCGCCTGGCCTGGTCCACACCGTACCGCATGTTGTTGAGATGATCCAGGGCATGCGCATCCGTGGAGATGGATAGCCGGAGGCCCAGTTCCCGGGCCATCCTGATATGTTCGTCATTCAGATCGAGCCGGTCGGGCGCTGCATTGATCTCCAGGAAACATCCCCGGTCGGCAGCTTCCTTCATGATCTTTTCCAGGTCGATCTCGTATACCCTTCTCTCCTGGATGATCCTTCCCGTGGGATGGGCCAGGATATTAAAACAGGGATTTTCCATGGCCCTGAGGATCCTGGAGGTCTGCTTACTCCGGGAGAGGTTGCGGTGGTAATGGACTGAACATACCACCAGGTCCAGTTCCTTCAATATCTCGTCGGAAAGGTCCAGGGATCCGTCTTCCAGAATATCTACCTCTATGGATTTCAGGATCCTGAACCCCTTCATATCCCGGTTCAGCTCATCGATCTGTTCCACCTGTGCGGCCAGCCTTTTTTCGTCCAGTCCCCGTGCCATGGCCACCCTTCTGGAATGGTCACTGATGGCACAGTATTCATACCCCTTCTTCCGGGCTGCTTCCACCATCTCTTCCAGGGAATGCCTCCCATCGGTCGCATCGGTATGGGAATGCAGATCGCCCCGTATATCCTCCAGGGTGATCAAACGGGGGAGCCTGTTCTTTCTGGAGGCCTTAAATTCTCCCCGATCCTCCCTCAGCTCCGGCTCGATGTAATGAAGTCCCAGCTTTTCATACATCGCTTTCTCGGTTTTGGAAGCCAGGCGTTTTTTTCCCCGGAAGATCCCGTACTCGTTGAGCTTGTATTGTTTCTCCCTGGCAATTTGCCTCAGGACAATGCTGTGGGCTTTGGATCCCGTAAAATAGAGCAATGCCGCTCCCCAGGACCGCTTTTTAACAATCCGGAGGTCCACCTGGAGTCCTGAATTCAGTACCACGGATGACCGTGATTCGCCTTTTGAAAGAACCTCTCGGGTTTCCTCAAGACTGACGAAATGCTCCATGGTTTGCCCGGGATCTTCAGCTGTGGCAAGGATGTCAATATCCCCCACGGTCTCCTTCCTCCTCCGGTAACTCCCGGCAATGGTCATCTGATCCACCTTTTTTTCAAGGTGATCCAGCAGTGAAGAGATCAGTTCATCCACCTCCCCCAGCAGGAAGCGGTCCGGCCTGTCCTCTTTTTTAAACTTCTCAATTTCCTTCAGGATCTTCGCACTGGTCTTTTTACCAAATCCCTCGAGTTTTTCGATTTCACCCTCACGGGCAGCCTTTTCCAGGTCATCGATGGACTGTATGTTCAATGCATCATGCAGCATTTTGGTCCGCTGAGGCCCCATCTGGTCCAACCTGAGCACCTCCAGCAGGGATTGGGGGACCTCTTTTTTCAGTTCTTCCAGCTGCCGCAGCTTTCCCGTCTCTGCAATTTCTATGATCTTTTCTGCCATACTTTCTCCTATCCCCGGCAGCTTCTTCAACTTTTCCTGATCATCAGCCATCCGGGAAATGCTTTCAGACATCCCGGAAATCACGCGTGAGGCATTCCGGTAGGAACGGATCCTGAACTGGTCCTCTCC
>DSDZ01000303.1 GCA_011048475.1 Bacteroides sp.
ATGTTATCCTTGTCCCGCCTGAAGTCGATCTCCCTGTACCTTCTCTTGTGCCCTCCACCCAGGTAACGGACGGTCATCCTTCCGCTGCTGTTCCTGCCGCCGCTCTTTTTCATGGGCTTCAGGAGACTCTTCTCAGGCTTTACACCAGGGGTGATGTCATCGAAAGCTGAGATCTCCTTGAATCGTTGTCCCGGCGTAACCGGTTTATATTTCTTAAGTGACATAACTGGTTATATGTTGCTGTAAAAATCAATTGTTTCGCCTTCGGCCAGGGTGACCACCGCCTTTTTGTATGCCGGGGTCCTTCCCACCGAGATGCCAGATTTGGTGTAGCGCTGCTTCCGCTTGCCCGGATACCGCATGGTGTTCACTTCCGAGACCTTCACATTGTAAAGATCCTCCACCGCCTTCTTAATCTCCAGCTTGTTGGCCCGCCTGTCCACCACAAAACCGTACCTGTTCATGTCCTCCCCCTGGGCGGTCATTTTCTCGGTAACGATCGGTTTAATAAGTACATTCATCTTTTTATCAGTTCAAAATTCCGTCATCCCTTCTTCTGCAGAACATCCAGTGAACTCTCCACGAACAACAAAGCAGATGCGTTCATTATTTCGTATGTATTTAATTCTGAGAGAGTTAGAACCTTGGAATTCCGCAAATTTCGAGACGACAAATATAAGTTTTTATTTCGTTCATTGATGACAAACAGGGACTTTTTGCCGTCGATCTTCAGATTTTTCTGAATATCAGCAAAATCACTGGTTTTCGGAGCTTCGAGGGTAAAATCCTCCACCACCATCAGCTGGTTGTTCCGGGCCTTGTAGGTGAGGGCCGATTTGCGGGCAAGCTCCTTCACCTTGCGGTTCACCTTTCCATCGTAGGTCCTGGGACGGGGACCGAAAGTGCGTCCGCCTCCCCTGAAGATCGGGTTCTTGATGTCCCCGAAACGGGCCGTACCGGTCCCTTTCTGCCGCTTGATCTTTTTCGTGCTCCCGGCAATCTCGCCGCGTTCCCTGGTCTTGCTGGTACCCTGCCTCCTGTTGGCCATGTACTGTTTCACATCCAGGTAGATGGCATGATCGTTGGGCTCAATGCCGAAGATCTCCTCGTTCAGCTTCACCTTTTTCCCGGTATTTTCTCCGGATATCTTGACTACTTCCAGTTCCATTACTTCTCAATTATTAAATATGAACCATTGGACCCGGGAACAGATCCTTTCAGAATCAACAGGTTGCTTTCGGGGACGATCCGCACCACCCGCAGGTTGAGGATCTTCACCTTCTTATTGCCTGTCTGTCCGGCCATCCGCATTCCCTTCAGCACCCTGGAGGGATAGGAGGATGCGCCCAGGGATCCCGGAGCACGCTGGCGGTTGTGCTGTCCGTGGGTGGAGTCGTTCACGCCACGAAAGTTGTGCCGCTTCACCACTCCCTGGAAACCCTTTCCCTTGGAGATCCCCGAAACATCGAGCCAGGTGTCGTCGTGAAAATAGTCCACGGTGATCACGTCACCCGGTTTCCAGTCCTTCACAAAGCCCTTCAGTTCGATCACCCTCTTTTTCGGGGTGGCATTTGCCCTTGCAAAGTGTCCCTGCTCGGCTTTGGGGGTATTCTTCACTTTTTTATCGTCAAAAGCCAGCTGAACGGCTGCATAGCCGTCACTTTCAACGGTCTTCACCTGCGTGACCGTGCACGGTCCCGCCTGAATCACGGTACAGGGAATGTTCTTGCCATCCTTATCAAAGATGGAAGTCATTCCTATTTTCTTACCTATTAATCCCGGCATCTTGTTCAGTTTTTCCTTTGTTAGACTTTAATTTCTACTTCAACCCCGCTTGGCAGCTCAAGCTTCATGAGCGCATCAATGGTCTTTGGCGTGGAGCTGTAAATGTCCAGCAGCCTTTTGAATGAGCTCAGCTGGAACTGTTCCCTTGATTTCTTGTTGACAAAGGGGGATCTGAGTACCGTATACACCCTTTTGTGCGTGGGAAGCGGTACCGGTCCGCTCACCACCGCACCTGTCGACTTCACCGTCTTCACGATCTTCTCGGCTGATTTGTCAACCAGGTTGTGATCATAAGACTTCAATTTGATTCTGATCTTCTGACTCATTGTCGTTAAATTATATCAAACTTTTTCCTGTTACCTTTTCAAGGACCTCCCTGGCAAGTTCCTCCGGCATGGCCTCATAATGGCTGAATTCCATTGTGGAACTGGCCCTGCCCGAAGAGAGCGTGCGCAGGACGGTCACATATCCGAACTGCTCAGCGAGGGGCACCTTGGCCTTGATCACCCGCGCCCCGGCTTTGGAATCCATTCCCTCCACCTGTCCCCTCCGCTTGTTCAGGTCGGAGATCACATCTCCCATGTATTCTTCCGGGGTGACCACCTCCACCGCCATGATGGGCTCCATCATGACGGGCTTTGCCTTGGCCGAGGCTTTCTTGAATGCATGCCTGGCCGCGATCTCGAACGAAAGCTGGTCCGAATCCACCGCATGGAAGGACCCGTCCACCAGCCGCACCTTCAGGCTGTCCACCGGGAATCCCGCCAGGGGTCCGTTGAACATGGCGCCTGTAAAACCTTTTTCCACCGAGGGGATATACTCCCTGGGGATGTTCCCGCCCCTCACCTCGTTGATGAACTGCAGCCCCTTGAAGTTGTCCTCGGCGGGACCTATATAGATTTCGATGTCCGCAAATTTTCCGCGGCCCCCTGTCTGCTTCTTGAACACTTCCCTGTGGTGCACCTCCGTGGTGAGTGCCTCCTTGTAATTCACCTGGGGAGTGCCCACGTTGCACTCCACCTTGAATTCACGCTTGAGCCTGTCCAGCAGGATCTCCAGGTGCAGCTCGCCCATCCCGTTGATAAGCGTCTGTCCGGATTCAGGATCGGTGCGTACCTGGAATGTGGGATCCTCCTCTGCCAGCTTGTTCAGCGCAATTCCCAGCTTGTCAATGTCGGCCTGGGTCTTGGGCTCGATGGCCACCCCGATCACAGGTTCCGGGAATTCGATGGATTCCAGGATCATGGGCTTGTTCACCGTGGTGATCGTGTCGCCCGTGGCCAGCTCTTTCAGTCCCACCACCGCGCAGATATCCCCCGCGCCGATCTCTTTTTTCGGATTCTGTTTGTTGGCATGCATCTGGTAGATGCGGGTGATCCGCTCTTTCTTCTCCGTGCGGTTGTTCAGGACCATCACCCCCTCCTGCAGTTTGCCGGAGTAAACCCTCACATAGGCCAGGCGGCCCACGAACGGATCCGTGGCGATCTTGAACACCAGTCCGGCCAGCGGTTCGTTCTCATCGGGTTCCCTGGAAATTACCTTCTCGGTCCTGGGGTCCACCCCATGGACCGCACCGATGTCGACGGGACTGGGAAGCAGGCATGAAATGGCATCCAGCAGGCGCTGGATCCCTTTGTTCTTAAAGGCGGATCCACAGAGCACGGGCACGATTTCCATGTTGATGGTGGCCCTGCGGGCGTACTCCATGAACTCTTCCACGGAAATGGAATGGCGGTCCTCCAGGAACTTATTGAGCAGCTCGTCGTCCGATACACAGACCGCTTCGACCAGTTTTTCCCTCCATTCCTCCACGGTCTCCTCCAGCTCTTCGGGAATGTCACAGTATTCGTACTTCATGCCCAGGGTCTCATCCTCTTTCCAGACGATGGCCCTGCGTTCGATCAGGTCCACGATCCCCTTGAAATTCTCCTCGGCACCGAAGGGGATCTGCATGGGCACCGGGTTGGCTTTGAGCTTATCTCTGATCTCCTGCACCACGCGGAAGAAATCGGCACCCACCCTGTCCATCTTATTCACGAAGGCCAGGCGGGGCACCCTGTATTTGTCGGCCTGGCGCCAGACAGTCTCCGACTGCGGCTCCACGCCTCCCACGGCACAGAAGATGGCCACGGCCCCGTCGAGCACGCGCAGCGAACGCTCCACCTCCACCGTGAAATCCACATGTCCCGGAGTATCAATGATATTGATCTTGTACTCCTGGTCGTTGTGTTTCCAGAAAGTGGTGGTCGCTGCGGATGTAATGGTGATTCCCCGCTCCTGCTCCTGGACCATCCAGTCCATCGCAGCGGCTCCGTCATGGACCTCACCGATGCGGTGGGTGATCCCCGTATAGAACAGAATGCGTTCTGTA
>DSDZ01000304.1 GCA_011048475.1 Bacteroides sp.
AAGGATTTCTGGGTGCTTTACGTGAGGGTCATCATGCAGCCCGGGGTGAAAGAGCATCTGACAGGCCGGCCGGTGATCGGATACATCGGAAAGTACAACCAGATCCTGAAAGATTATTTCATCAGGATGGGATTCGCTGATCCCGACCTGGAAGTGCTGACCCTTTCGGCCATGATCGAAGGACTCGGAATTCTGATGGTATATACATATCCGGAAACGGTGGTCCCCGATCAGCTTCTCGAGAAATACCAAAACAGAATCATCGGCATGTACCACCAGCAATGAAAAACGAAAAAACATGAAGCACGCAATGTACACATCGGTCCTGCTATTATTGGGCATCCTGCCGTATCCGGCGAAAGCCCAGGAACTGACCGCCTCCGAGATCGTTAAAAAGGCCAACGATCAATTCTCGGGAGAAAAGTCCAGCAGGAGCACCATGTCCATGACAATTGTCAGGCCCACCTGGGAGCGGACCATCGAATTTAAGAGCTGGACCCTCGGTGATGACTACGCCCTGACCCTGATCACCGCTCCCGCCAGTGAAAAAGGACAGACCTTCCTGAAAAGAATGAATGAAATGTGGAGCTGGAATCCCACCATCAACAGGCTGATCAAGCTGCCCCCATCCATGATGTCGCAGGGCTGGATGGGCTCTGACTATACCAATGACGACATTCTCAATGAATCGTCCGTGGTGGACGATTACACCCATGTTATCACGGGGGAAGAATCCGTCGGCGACCGGACCTGTTACAGGATAAAACTGACTGCAAAGGAAAATGCAGCAGTGGTTTGGGGACACCAGGTCCGCTGGATCGACAAGACCGATTTTCTTTTCCTGAAGGCCGAGATGTATGACGTGGACGGGTACCTGGTAAGAACGGAGCTGGGGAAGGACATCAGGACCATGGACGGCCGGCTGATCCCCACCCTCCTGGAGCTCATCCCTGCCGAGGAGGAGGGCTATAAAACCATCGTCGAGATCAGGGAAATTGAATACAACATATCCATCAGCGAATCCTTTTTCTCCCAGCAGAACATGAAACGGGTGCGCTGATGCGCCAGATATCAATTGGTTTTTAAAAAGAGAGGCATGGTTGAAAAAAACATTGCCATTGCATGGAGAAACCTGTGGCGGAACAGGCGGCGAACCCTGATCACCGCAGCATCCATATTTTTTGCCGTTCTGTTTGCCATGGTCATGCGATCCCTCCAGCTGGGATCCTACGATACCATGTTCAGGAATGCCATTGAATCCTATACGGGTTATATCCAGATCCAGCAGGAAGATTTCTGGGAGGACAGGACCGTGGACAACACCTTCCCGCTCGAACAGGGTCTTGAAGACCAGCTCCTGTCCGATAAAAATGTGATCGCGACCGTTCCCCGGTTCGAATCTTTCGCGCTGGCTTCCAGTGGTCCCCAAACAAAAGGGGTGCTCGTGATGGGCATCGTTCCCGAAAAGGAACAACACCTGTCGAAGGTCACCGACAAGCTGGTGGAATACCGCCTGACCCCGGAGGCCATCGAAGCCATTAAGGCAGAGGCTGATGTTCCGGAACATGTGGCTGAGCTCATGGACCTTTTTGAAAACAGTTCCTATCCCGGTACCGCCAGGCTGCAGATGGATTTGGACCTGTCGGAAGACGAGGCCGGGAAACTGATGCCGGTGATCAAAAAACATGCCCGCTTTGATAACGGGAATATCCGCATGGGCGAGCCGGGCGCCTGGGTGGGGGAAGGGCTTTCCCGGTACCTGGAACTGGATGTCGGCGATTCGATCGTGCTCCTCGGACAGGGTTACCATGCGAGCACCGCCGCCGGGAAATATGTGATCAGAGGAATTGTGAAAATGCCCCTTCCCGATATCGACAACCGGATCGTCTATCTTCCACTGGATGTCTGCCAGGGCCTTTACAATGCCGGAAATCATCTTACCTCCCTGACCATTCATGTGGAAGAGAATGACAAAAAAGCCGTCGGGGAGACGGCAGACCGGATCCGGGAAATGATCCCCGGTGGACTTCGCGTGCTGGACTGGAGGGAGATGAACGAAGTGCTGGTATCACAGATTGAAGCCGATAACAAAAGCGGGATGATCATGATCGGGATCCTCTACCTGGTAATTGCATTCGGGGTGTTCGGCACCGTGCTGATGATGACCGCGGAAAGAAGAAGGGAATTCGGCGTGCTGGTGGCCATCGGGATGCAGAAACGGAAGCTGGCCTCCATCGTCACATCTGAAATGCTTTTTCTGGGACTCCTGGGGATCCTGGCCGGGTGTCTCGTGGCCATCCCGATCATCCTTTACGGGGTGGAGCATCCCATCGTTTTCAGGGGAGAACTCGCCAGGATATGGGAGGATTACGGTTTTGAACCTGTCATGTCCTTCCAGGGAATTGATACCTATCTGCTCTGGCAGGCGGCCATTGTCGCCCTCATGGTGATGATCGCCCTGGTCCACCCGGTTCAGAAGATCTTCGGTCTGAAAGTCGTGAACGCGCTCAGAGCATAACCTGAAAGCATATGATCTGGAAAACAGCATGGAAAAATGTATGGAGGAACAGGGTGCGCAGCCTTGTGGTCATCATCTCCGTTACCATCGGGATCTTCGGCGGGGTTTTCGCCGTGGCCGTGATCAACGGCGCCATTGAACAACGGCTGGATGATGCCCTGGGCAACGAGATTTCCCACATCCAACTCAATGCACCTGGATTCAGGGACAACTACGATATCAAGCTGACCATCCCTGATTTGGAAAAGGTGATGGGGAAAATTAATGAAACGGAGCATGTAAAAGCCGTGGCACCCCGGATCATCATCACCGGAATGGCCAATACTGCGACAAAAAGCGCAGGCGTCCAGATCCTGGGGATCGATCCTGCCGGTGAGAAGGAGGTATTCAACCTGCACAGGCAAACCATTCCGGGCACGGGCGACTTTTTCGAAACCGAAAACAGGCACAACCTGGCCTACATCGGAGAAGACCTGGCCAAAGAACTGAACATTATCCGTTTCGTCATCGATGACGGGATACTGGCAGACCTTGGGGAAAAACAAATCCCCCCTGAGACACTGGAGAAGCTTTCCGGATATGCGGGACACAGGTTCCGAAGTGAGGATGATTTTGAAAAAAAGATGAAAGAAATCCTTACGCGTAAAGAGATGGATGAATACGGCAGGGCGATCAGGGAAGCAGCCTGGTCATTCAGCGAGCGTTCCAGAATGACCCTGACTTTCCTTGACAGAAACCAGGTGCAGACGGGAGCCGTTTTCAGGATTGCCGGGATCTATGACATCAGGAACAGTGCATTCGAGATGAGCAGGGTCCTGGTCAGAAAAGAGGTCCTGGCAAACCTGGCAGATCTGGAGGAAAACGAGGTTCATCGCCTGATCGTCAAACTGGATGATGCGGATTTTTCAGGAGAAGTCACCTCCCTGCTGTCTGAAAGTTTCAGCGACCTAGAGGTGCTGGAATGGAAAGAGATCCAGCCCGATCTTGCCTATACAACCAGCCTGGTGACCCAGTTCTATGCGGTGTTCATGGCGATCATCCTGGCGGCACTGGCGTTCGGGATCGTGAATACCATGCTGATGGTGGTCCTGGAAAGGACAAAGGAACTGGGGATGCTGACAGCCATCGGCATGAACAAAAAAAGGGTATTCAGCATGATCATGCTGGAGTCGGTTTTCCTATCCCTGGTGGGAGGGGCCGTGGGCATGGTCGTCAGCCGGGTGGCGATCCTGCTCACATCGGCCAGAGGCATCAGGTTTTCCAGTTTTGAAGAAGGATTTGAGGCGATGGGCTATGCATCCCATATTTATCCTTCGATCAATGCCGGATTTTTCATCACGGTCACCATTCTGATCATCGTCACCGGTATCCTTTCATCCATATATCCCGCTTTAAAGGCACTGAAACTGGATCCGGCCGAAGCACTGCGAACCGAATAAATCATTTTTCAAAATAAACCGATCATTCCATCACGTCATGAAAATCGTTGAGATCAAAAATGTCCACAAAATATACAACAGCTCCGAGGTACAGGTGCATGCTGTGAACGGGGTCGACCTGGAATTTGAAAAAGGCGAATTTGCGGCCATCGTGGGTCCTTCCGGTTCGGGAAAAACCACCCTGCTCAACAT
>DSDZ01000216.1 GCA_011048475.1 Bacteroides sp.
CTCTATGACCTGCTTGTGGATTTCATGGAATTCAAAGGGATCCCGCGGGGTACCCTGCTGTTGAGCGATGCAAAACTTAAGTTATTCAGGTTATTCCGGTCAGGCAGGCAGCACCAGCATAAGTATGTCCAGATCAGGAACCTGTTTGAACTCTATTATGACCAGGAGTTCATCCTGATCGGCGACAGCGGGCAGAGAGATCCGGAGATTTACCTGAAAATTGCGGAGATGTTCCCTTCCAGGGTGAAGGCGATCTATATCCGACGCATCGGTAATAAGAGGAAGGACAGGAGACTTGAAAAGTTCATCTCCGATGCCGGGGAACTGGGTATCGAAATGGTCCCGGTGCTTACCACCACGGAAGCCGCGCAGCATGCCGTAAGCCGTCATTTCATCAGGGCGGATCAGGTGAAGGAGATAGAGATTGAAAAAGAGAGGGAGGAACGGGAAGCTTCCAGACCGCTCTCCGGAGATCAGGCAGAATGAACCATGTAGTGCAGGAATTTATTGACCTGTTCCACATCCCGGAGCTGGTAGTGTGCTGCAGAAGGTATACTGTGCGTGCCTACAAGGATCCCTATCCCATCGTCTGACAGGGTCCTGAAGGCATCCTCATCCGTCACATCGTCCCCTATATATACCGGGATATATTGCTCCGGATCTGAATAATCGAGTTTTTTCAGGATCCATTCAACAGCTTTCCCCTTGTGCCACTCCAGGGATGGTTTGATCTCAAGGATCTTCTTTCCCCTGCCTTTTTTAAAGTCACTGTTGCAGCCAATCAGATGATCGGCTTCCTCCCTGATGCGGTCCAGGGTTTTGGGAGGCGCGTTCCTGTAATGCACCGCGATGGCGAAATATTTTCTTTCCACTTCCACTCCATCGATCTCCTTTCCAACCGTTTTCCTGAGATGCTGCTCGAACCGGTCAAGCTCGGACAGCAGGGTCCTGGCTTTCTCATGTTCCATGTAAAGGCCGCCGGGACCGGAGATGCGGAAACCGTGACTGCCGGCATAGATGAGCTGGTCCAGCCCGATGAACTGCTTGATGTCATCCATATCCCTTCCGCTAACCACTGCCACCGTATAGAGCCGCGCAAGGCTTTTGAGCAGGACCCTGGTCTGCTCCGGCAGAAAAGCACTGGAAGGGTCCCTGACAATGGGCGCAAGCGTGCCGTCATAATCCAGGAAAAAAACAGGTTTCCTGTCCGAGAAAGGGGTTTCGAACTTATTCAGGTCGGTGAACACATTGGGCAGGTTCTGTGTAAAGCTGCATTCCGTGTCACCCCCTCTGTATACGGAAATATCTTCCAGCCTTTCCAGTACCAGGTGTGCCCCCCTGTCGTAAAGATTTCTCCTGCCGGGTATCTGTTGCCTGATCCCGATGACCAGGGCCAGTCCCATCCTTCTCGCCCCGGAAATGAATCCCGGATCTTCCGACACCAGTGCCGCCTTCTTCGGAGATACCCGGCTTTCTTCAATGACCTTTTTCAGGATCTCCGCGGGTTGCTTCTTTTTTTTGCCGGGGCTCTCTTCGGCGGTGAACTCAAAATCAATCACCCCGTTCAGCTTTCGGGCCTCTTTTTCTGCAGATTCCGTATCGGGATGGATGACCGCGATTTTGGCAGATTGATTTTTCCATCCGGTAAGATGTTCCCTGGAGAGGTTCCCAACTCCCTGTACCAGGATCATCGCGTCGATACTGAATATTTTTAGTGCACTCTCCACCAGAACTGCTTATAAATTAAGATATAGATAAAAGTATGCCAAATCACCAAGGCAGGTATCATGATCCTGCCTCCTTCGGTATATAACGTTGATGAAAAGTCATTTATAGAGGATCGCAATAGCCGTCCGTTCATCCGCCAGCAATCTATGCTGTGGCATTTTTACCACACATTTGTTCATTACTGCCGGGGGGAACCGGCAGCCGGGTAGTTTTAATCACCGAAGGCGGCCCGGTCAGTGGAGCCAGTAATGGCTGTCGGGTTCACTCAAGCGTTCGAGCTGCTCGCTTGACTCCTTCATCTTCTTGAGGATCTCGATCTGGTGCTTGTAATTGGCGATCATCCGCTTGAGATGTTCCACCTCGCCATCTTCATTTTTTCGGGGAGGCCTGTTTTTTTCAGGGTTCATGTGTACCAATGATAACGGTATAATGTTCTTCAAGTTACAGCAGGCCCGCACCAAAATCAAGTGTTTAAAAAATAACTTATGAACCGGTAAAAAGAGAAGGGTGTCCTTTTGAGACACCCTTCTGAAAATCTGATTGTGATCAATTCTATTGCTTCACAAAAACACTGTTGGTGACAACCTGCGACTCGAACTGGACCGACACGATGTACACCCCGCGATCGAGTGTACTGATGTCGATACTGGTCACTGCCCTGTTCACGGGCACGTTCAGCACCGATTGTCCCACAAGGTTCGTGATGCTCACCGAGCGGATCTCCGTCCTGCTGAAGATGTGCAATGCATCCCTGGCAGGATTGGGATAGATCTGCAGCGAGGCGGCTTCATCCGTCTCAACGCTCTCTATCCACGGCGAATAGTCACCGTCATTGAAGACAACGTTCACGACGTTTTCTCCATCCACAACGGTGTAAACCCTGTTGGGTCCGCCACTCGGGAATTCAGAGATGGGATCCCACTGTCCGTTGACCCTGAACTTGAACTGAAGTTCAGTCCCGAACTCCTGCTCGGCCAGGACATAGGTGTAAATGCCGTCCGCATCTGTATCGGCAGCCTGCACCACAGGATCGCCCCAGTTGTTGAATGAACCTGCAATGTCGACAAAGTCAGCTGCTGGATCAAACAGTTCAGCAGCGATCATCCCGTTCATATCCACATTGAAGGTCACATCCGCCGTCGTGATCTCTTCCACAGGTGTCCCGAAGATGGTGCCATTTGGCATCAGCTCGACCTCACCCAGGTAGCTTGCATTGTGCCACCCTTCGTCGGCCAGCTGGTTCCAGGCCAGCTTGTGATCCAGCTGTCCGGCGCCGTCATTGTCACCGATCTTCGCATCCCAGCCGATAACCATTCCCTGTGAGAGGGTGACGCCGATATCGCTGAAGGGAACGACCAGTTCCAGCATGTAGCTGGTCCCCGTATCGATCACCTCCACGAAATCCACCCCCCACTTCAGGGTGTCCCGGTTGATCGCAAGACCCAGGTTGATATCACCTTCCACGCTCCAGATCTTTTCCAGCATGAACTGGACGGAGTCCATGGGTTCAGCGTGGTCATCCAACAGATCCCCATCCTGCTTGATGTTGGAAATGTCGAAATAGACACTGTAATGATCCCGCTCCCATGCATTGTTCGCCACGGTCTCCAGGATGTCATCCTGTACCTTCAGCAGCACATAGAAGTTGTCCGGATCCCAGAGGGCTTTGATGACCCCGCTGAAATCGGCGGCATTGTCCCAGTTTGCTTCGGTAAAGAGGTTCTTCCTTTCCAGCGGCATGGCGATCGCATGGGTCCAGTCTCCGTCTTCCACACCGTCCACTTCAATCTGGGCCGGGGCCGGTGAAAGCGGACCCAGGTCAAAGAATACCGGATCGATGCTCATGTTCCCCAGGTAGGCGGCGTTGTGCCAGCCCTCATCTGCACTCTGGTGCCATGACAGTTTGTGATCCAGCTGCCCGTCTCCGTCATTGTCACCGATCTTGGTGTCATAACCGATCACCATTCCTTCGGTCAGCGTGACGCCGATTTCCGAGAAGGGAACCGCCACTTCTAACACATAATGGCTACCTGAATCAATCATTTCTGCAAAATCAACATCCCACTTCAAGGTATCGTTGTTGATGGCAAGACCAAGGTTGATATCTCCTTCCACGCTCCAGACTTTCTCCAGCATGAACTGGACCGAGTCCATGGGTTCAGCCTTGTCATCCAGCAATGCACCGTTCTGCTTGATGTTGGACATGTCGAAATAGACACTCCAGTGATCCCGCTCCCATGCATTGTTCGATTCCGTATCCAGGGTATCATCCTTCACGTCCAGCAGCACATAAATGTTGTCAAGGTCGTGCATCACTTTGTAAGATCCGCTGAAATCTGCAGCATTATCCCAGTTATCTTCGGTGAAGAGATTCTTCACGGTCAGATTGTAGCTCTTCGCACTGTACCAGGC
>DSDZ01000078.1 GCA_011048475.1 Bacteroides sp.
GGGGTTCCTGCTGGGTACAGGCAGCTCCGGAATGGCGGAAGCTCCCGGTACTTCATCAACCCAGTATTCTCTGCTGGTCAAATTCAACACAGCCATGCAGGCGGGTACCCTGGTCCACCTGCAAAACGAAGAAGGCAGTGTACTCTTCACCTATAAGCCATCTAAAAGGTACCAGTCTGTCGTTTTCTCTTCTCCGGACCTGAACAAGGGTGACTCCTATACCCTTTATACCGGGGGAAGTTCGACCGGATCCTTTCAGGATGGTCTTTTTCGGGACGGGGTATATGCTCCCGGTTCAAAAGTCACCGATTTTACCATCCGGAACATCCTGACAACAATTTATTAAACCCGGGTTCTCCTTGTGGATTTGCTTCCGGATTCGTAACTTTTCGTGCTTAATTAATCTCTTATTATAAACATTATGAGCAACGAAAAAATCGATCTGAACAAGATCATCAGGGATTCCGTGGATACCCTCATGAATCCTAAATCCTATTTTTCTTCCCTCCCTCTGAAGGGAGGATTCGCTGAGCCTGTGATCAAGGTGGCCATCTACGGGGTCATCGCAGGATTGTTCGCATTCCTGTGGAGCGTGCTGGGATTGTCGGCCATGGGAGGAACCGGGATCATGGGAGGTGCCGTGGGCATCATGGCCCTGGTATGGGCGATCATTGCCTCCATCGTAGGGCTATTCGTGGGTGCCGTGATCATGCTGGTGATCTCTGCCATCTGCGGCGGGAACACCGACTTTGAGGCCAACCTGAGGGTGACTGCATCCCTTGCGGTGCTCTATCCGGTCCAGTCGGCCCTTTCCTTCTTCTACGGGATCAACCTGACCCTGGGCAGCATTGTCTGGGTGATTGTGGGACTGTACGGAATCTACCTGCTCTACATGGCGCTCGTACATGCACTTAAAGGAAAGGATTCTGCCGCAAAGATCGTTGCCCTGGTCCTGGTCGTGCTTCTGGTGATCGGCTTCTTCACGGGAAGAAGGGCCTCCAAAGCGGTCCGGGATTATTCGGATGAGCTGGAGGAATTCCGGCTGGAACAGCTTGACTGACGGGGCGGGATCAGCAGTAAGTCACTTTCAGCGAGGCGGTCAGGAACCTGATGGCCGGAGTTATTTCTGTGCTCATTCACTCATGATCCGCAGAAATTCCTCCCTTTCAAGCTTTACCGGCTCATACTCCTCGCCGTAACTGCCCAGTACACGGACAAATGCCCTTAAATGATTCTCCGAGGCATTGCAGAGATTTGTGTAGACCCTTCTGACATCCGCATTTTCCACATTTTCATTCAACTCCGCCTGAAGGTCTATAATATCCACCTCTTCGATAAATGCTCCGGTCTTCAGCGCCTCCTCCCTGCCTGCACTGCCCCTTTCGATGAGCTCATCGTACAACTGCTGAAGGCTTTCATTTTTGAATACACCCTCCGGATTGTCTCCCACCGGATCTTCCAGACTGTATGTGTCAATTAAATACTTCATGGCATCCATATGTGCTTGTTCGCTCTTTGAAATGTTCAGAAAAGGCCTGAGCGGGAACCTGTCATACAAATAACGATATAAATCACGGGCCAGTTTTTCCTCCTCCCTGAGGAATAATATCCCTTCTTTTTCAGCTTCGGTCAATGGCTGTGAAATAAAACCTTTCAGAACAGGATCACTGGCAATTCCGTTTCCTTCATCCATGGCCGCCCCTTCCGTGCACTGCGTGAACGGAAGAAAGAGTCCGGCTGAAATCAATAACACTCCTGCGGTCTTTGCAATCATTGTCTTCATGATATGATCATTTTATTGTTTTACATCAATGGATACGATAAGCACCTGGCCTGTTCATGTATCCATATATCTAGATTTGTAAATACACAGTTTTGGAAATCTCTCCGGAGGAAGCTCATAAAATTCAGCGAAAATGTTATAAAATCAGGTGAGCAGATCGATAGGCCTCTTGGAGGAACGGTCACCGGCCTTGTATTCGCTCACCGTCATCCCGGTGATGTTCCTGAACTGGCTGGAAAGGTACTGGACACTGCTGTAGTCCATCATAAATGCAATCTCGCTCAGGGTGAATTCATCCTGGTCGATCAGTTCCTTGATCCGCTCGATCTTGTTGAGGATAATGTACCTTTCCAGGGTGATGTTTTCGTGGGAAGAGAAGATCCGGGACAGGTAGGAATAACTGAGCCCCAGTTTTTCCACCAGGTAATCCGACTTTCGTACGATGGAATCCACATTGTTCATGTGGTGGATCAGCTCGATCACTGCCAGCTTTATTTTTTCCACAAGCTGCTGTTCCCTGTCCTCGATGAGGTCCGTCCCCAGTTCCAGGAGCACCTGCCTGATATCTACACGGCTGACGCGTGTTTCATCAAAGCGGATGGTCGCTTTCCCCAGGCTGATTTCATCCACCAATATCCCGGCCTTCTCCAGTTTCTCTCTGATCAGTACAATACAGCACCGGGAGACCATGTTCTTGATATGGATCGTAGTGGTTATCATTTACCGGTGACGCCGGGAAACAAAATCATCCCGATTGTCGTATTCATAACGCGTTTATGCTGTAAATAAATCTGATGCCGGAGGTTGAAAATTATAAAATTTTCCCGGAATAGTGTAACAGCCGATACATGAAGATTCCTGATTTTTACCATACCATTACGAACCATACCATTTATCATGCGGATCAAAAAGAATATTGCCGTCAGTGATTCCGGATTTGTCTTCAATCCCACAACCGGCGATTCCTACTCCATGAACCAGGTCGGCCGGGAGATCCTGAACCATCTGACCAATGGCAGATCACTGGAAGAGATCAAAGCGGTCATGACATCGGAATATGACGTGGATGCAGCCAGCTTTGAGAAGTATTACTTTGACTTCCTGAGCATGCTCAGGCAGTTTGAACTTCTGGATGATGGGGATGAAAACTAAGATCACTGTCGCCCTCTCCGGATTGAACAATACGGATAATCCGGGACCCGGGGTACCCGTCATCCGGGGCATCCGGGAATCCGAATATTTCGATCCGCGGATCATCGGACTTGCCTATGAGAACCTGGAGCCGGCCATTTACATGCGCGGGGTGGTGGACAAGACCTACCAGGTGCCCTATCCGTCGGAAGGGTCGGGTGTTCTGATAAACAGGATCCTGGAGATCCACCGCAGGGATCCCATCGATGTGGTGGTGCCCAACTTTGATGCAGAGCTGTATGCCTTCATGCGGTCGGAAAAAGTGCTGGAGGATGCAGGGATCAGGACATTCATCCCCACCCTGGAACAGTTCGAAGAACGGCACAAGGAACATCTTCCCGAATTCGGCAAAAAATATGACCTGCATGTCCCTTTCAGCAAATCGATCACGGGATTGGACGAGATCAGGAAGCTGAAAGATGACTTTGAATACCCCCTGATGGTGAAGGGTAAATTCTATGATGCCTACCTGGCCTACAACGAAGAGCAGGTGCGGATGCACTTCAACAAGATCACTGCCAAATGGGGCGTTCCGGTGATCATCCAGGAGTTCATCAAGGGGACCGAGGTGAATGTGGTCGCCCTGGGTGACGGCCGGGGAAATACCATCGGTGCCGTTCCCATGCGGAAACAGTACATCACAGACAAAGGCAAGGCCTGGGCGGGAATCACCCTGGACGACCGGAAGATGCTGGACCTGACCAGTGAGATCATGGAAAAGACAAAGTGGCGGGGAGGGATGGAACTGGAACTGATCAAGTCTCACAGGAACGAGCTGTACATCATCGAGATCAATCCGAGGATCCCCGCCTGGGTGTACCTTGCCGTGGGCGCGGGACAGAACCTTCCCGAGGCCATGGTCAAACTGGCCCTGGGCATGGAGGTGAAGCCATTCGGGACATACGAGGTGGGGAAGATGTTCATCCGCTACTCCTACGACCTGATCACCGATTTGAAAGAATACGAAAAATTGTCCACACAGGGTGAACTGTAATACAAATGATCATGGAAAAAAAGCCTTTCGAGAGACCTTTTATCAAAAGACTTCAGGCGGGAATGCCCAGCAAGTTCGGAATGAAGGTGGCAACCGAACCCCTCACCCATATTGATGACGTCTCTGTTTCAGAACTGCTGGAGAAGCATGGATCCCCCCTGTAC
>DSDZ01000077.1 GCA_011048475.1 Bacteroides sp.
AACGGGAATCCCATCAGCAATGAACAATTTCAATTATCCCTGACGCTCCGGGACGATCTCCGGCAGGAGACACTCTGGAACAGCCAGTCACTCACCGAAACAGATGAAGAAGGGTGGTTCGGGTATTCGATCCCCGCCATTTCACGTTACCTGGTCAGTGAGGACGGCACCGGGGTGCCCGTAATCATCCGGATGGATTTCCTTTCCGGCAACGGGACCGGATGGATCAGTGCGGGGGACGAATTTACGGTGACCTATACCCTGACGCCCTCCATGGCTGACGGTTCCTTCCGGGTGCAGATACAGCGTGTGGAGGGGACGGAACTACTGGCCCATTCCGAGGAGCACCTCTACGCATTCAAGGATCAATATCCGTTTGCATACCTGACCGGCGGCTTTCTCCTCACCGATAACCCTCCTGTTGAGAACAGTGCAATTGCGGACCTGAGGCAATGGTTGTCCCCCGACGAACAACTTGAGCCCGGCTCCGGGTCAAGGGGCGTAAAAGGAGGGTTCCCGGTAGGCGGCTACCGGAAGAAGAACTAGGCTCCCCTATTTGTTTTCGGGACCTTTTTCTCCGGGCTTGCGGGGCTTCTGCTGGGCGGTCCCTTTTGAAATGGAATCGCGCATGGTGGTGTCGGCCTCAATGTTCTTCAGCCTGTAATAATCCATGATGCCCAGGTTCCCGCTCCTGAATGCCTCGGCCATGGCCAGCGGGATCTCCACCTCCGCCAGGATGACCTTGGCCCTTGCCTCCTGAGCCTTGGCTTTCATCTCCTGCTCGGTGGCCACCGCCATCGCCCTTCTCTCCTCGGCTTTGGCCTGTGCAATGTTCTTATCGGCATTGGCCTGGTCCATCTGAAGAATTGCCCCGATGTTCTTTCCGATATCAATATCAGCCACATCGATGGACAGGATCTCGAATGCCGTCCCTGCATCAAGCCCCTTTTCCAGCACGATCTTTGAAATCACGTCGGGATTTTCAAGTACCGACTTATGGGAGCTGGCGGAACCGATGGATGAGACAATCCCCTCACCCACACGGGCCAGGACCGTTTCCTCACCGGCCCCTCCCACGAGTTGCTTGATGTTCGCACGCACCGTCACCCGTGCTTTGGCGATCAGCTGGATCCCGTCCTTGGCGACCGCGGTCACAGGAGGAGTGTTGATCACCTTGGGGTTCACCGACATCTGAACGGCCTCCAGCACATCACGGCCTGCAAGGTCGATGGCCGTGGCCATTTTGAACGGCAGGTCAATGTTCGCCTTGTTGGCCGACACCAGCGCGTGGATCAACTGTTCCACATGCCCCCCCGCCAGGTAATGCGCCTCCAGCTCGTCCCGTTTGACAAATGCAAGTCCGGCCTTATGAGCCTCGATCATGGACCTGACGATGACCGTAGGAGGGACTTTCCTCCAGCGCATCAGGATGAGCTGGAGCAGGGAGACCCTGACCCCGGACAGGAGTGCGGTGAACCACAATCCGATGGGGATAAAGTAAAGAATGATCCACAGGCCGATGATACTGGCCACAACGATAATAATCCAGCTGAAATTAAAATCCTCCATAACTATGTCTTTTTTACTGGTTTTACATTGATCCTTGTCCCCTCCACGGAGACAATCTCTATTTCCGAATTTGCATCCACATAACCTTCGATCGACTTGGCCTCGCGGACCAGGTCATTCACCAGGATCTTCCCCATGGGAGCAAGCCTTGTCAGGGTTGTTCCCCTGTCCCCTTTCCGGACCTGCTCCTCGGTCAGGTCCCTGTCAACCGTACCGTCGCTGTCGGTTTTCAGCATCAGCTTGCTCCAGGTCCTGGCCCGGAGGGACATGGCGATCACAAAAACGCTCAGCAGGATGGTCCCGATCAGGACCCAGACCCCCACCGTGGAACCGTAATCTTCGAAGGCTTTGTACACCCCGAACACGGTCAGCACCAACCCGCCGATCCCTGCAATGGTCACCCCGGGCACCAGCAGGAATTCGATCACAAACAGCAGGATGCCCAGAACGATCAGAATGATGATGAGTGCCATATCCTGAACTAATGATCCACCGAAGCTTTCAGCCCCCGTGAGATAAGCTGGTAACGAAGTTCTTTCATTTCGCAAAAGGGGCCTGACCTGATCTCACATTTTCCCTTGTAGTGGGTGATGGTGGCACATTGTTCGGCCTGGGTCAGGGAATGGTCGCAGACTTCCACCAGCGTTTCCATCACATAATCAAATGAATTGATGTCGTCATTGTGAAGGACGAGGCTCGCGTGCCGCTGACTGTCGGTATCCCTGGAACCAAGTTTTTGGGGCCGGCCTGTGTAATTGTTGTCCATATCCATACGGCGGATGACGTCTGACCAAAGATAAAAAAATTATCCCGAATTGTTGATCATTCCAACTGTTTTGCTTTCTGGGTGGATATCTGGTTCCCGTGGTACCAGGCCACGATGAATGCATCCTCGAAACCTGCCGAACGGACCCCGGACAGTGCCCGGGAAGCATCTTCATATCTGCTGAATTTGCCAGCGTAATATTTGGTCAGGTTCCTCTCCGGGATCGTTTCGCCGGTGATGGGGCTGAGTCCCCCGAATGCATCGGGTGAAACGCCGCCTGCATAGGCCCCCAGCTGGATCCTGTAGAACACACCGGCCGGCAGGGGAACATCCAGCGGGATGGGATGCTGCGGATCATAGGGTGAGGAGGGGAGGATGTCAAACCGGCTGATGACCGCGGTTGCCCCATTCGTCTGCACACCTGCTTCCCGGACAGATCCGTCGTTGACCACACGCGGAATGCTCCCGGGGGTCTCATCCCCTGGCTCGCCTGCAACAGGAAGGGATTGGTTCACGACAGGAGCGGCTGTCCCGGTCTCTCCGGCGGGGTCATTCCCTTCGGAACGGGGTGCACCGGCAAAGCGGTAGACCGTGATATCCCGGATCACCGTATCGACCCGGATGGTCTCAGGCGGGTTTGAGGCAGGTCCGGGACCGATCTCCTCCATCCGCGCATATAGCAGGTCGGCCGTCGCCTGCCGGTCGCGCGCCTTCTTTTCCCAGACCATGATCTGTTTCTGCCATACCCAGCGGTCGTTGGGATCATCGGATTGCATTACCTTGATCCTGGTGGCGGAGACCAGGTCCTTCAGGGAATCGGAAGCAGCCTGGTTCTTCAGCGCTTCGGCCAGCACGGCCCGGTAGGCCTCTGCAGCAACCGGTTCCTTCTCCCGGGCCGGGCCGGTCCCGGAAGATAGGCCGCCAGCAGCCCCAGGTCCGGAAACGACACTCCCTCTGTCCCTCCCGGCATGTGTACGCACGGAAGCCGGCGCTTCCGGCTTTTCCCTGACGGACTCGAGTTCGGCCAGTACCCCGGATGCCGCATTTTCCAGGGAAGCGATCCGGGCGAGCAGTTCAGGCTGGTCCGGGGGGACTTTCTTTTTGGGTTCGCTCACATGAACCCGGTATACGGTGACCGTGCTGTCGGTCCCTTCCCGGTTGGAAAAGAACATCATCATCCCCAGATCCGATCCGGGCAGCAGCAGGTACTCGTCCATGGCCGAATTGATCGGGAATCCCATGTTGATGGGTTCCGACCACTCATCCCTCTCCCTGTCGTAATGCGACCGGTAAAGATCCAGTCCCCCGATACCCATGCGTCCGTCCGATGCAAAATACAGGTCGTTTTCAATGGGATCGAAGTAGGGAAGCAGCTCATCCTTTTCGGTGTTGAGCGATTTGATTTCTTCCGGTTCACCCCACACCCCCGTGTTCCCCCTTCTGATCCTGAACAGCTGCAATCCGCCCCTGCCTTTTCTGTCATACCCTGAAAAGTAAGCATAATCGCCCCTTGCCGGGCGCGACGGCATGAACATCAGGCTGCTCAGCGCGTCCCTGTCCTCCCCGGGCTGAAAGTAGTCCGCGCCCTTCCGCTGAAGGTTGCCTCCTTTCATCCTCACCTGGGAAAACTGCACCGAATCGCCCAGGTCTATGAAGGTGACGTGCACCACTTCGCAGGGGTTGTAGGTTGCGGTGATCTCCCGGGCGCTCCTGCAGGTGCTGATCAGGTGCTTCGTGTCATATTCCTTCAGTTCGTGGCGGGTTGCACGCTCTTCGAAACGGGTGTAGAATTTTAC
>DSDZ01000081.1 GCA_011048475.1 Bacteroides sp.
ACCTCCTATACTCCCTACCAGGCAGAAATCTCCCAGGGCAGGCTGGAGGCGCTGCTGAATTTCCAGACCATGGTGATGGAGCTGACGGGAATGGAGATCGCCAATGCTTCCCTGCTGGATGAATCCACAGCAGCGGCCGAGGCCATGATCATGCTGTTCAATGCCCGCTCCCGCGAGGCCGTTCAGGCCGGGAAGGTAAAATTCTTCGTGGATGAGAACATTTTTCCGCAGACAAGGGCTGTGCTTCAGACCAGGGCTGAACCGCTTGGCATTGAACTGGTCCACGGTGATTATCAACGTGACCTTCTGCTTGATTCCATGTTCGGCTGCTTCATCCAGTACCCCGCGGGGGACGGGCAGATCAGGGATTACCGGGCATTTGTCTCATCGGCCCATAAAAAAGAGATCCATGTGGCCGTGGCTGCGGATATCATGGGCCTGGTGCTGCTCACCCCTCCGGGTGAATGGGGCGCCGATGTGGTGGTCGGTTCCACGCAGCGATTCGGGATCCCCCTTTTCTACGGGGGTCCGCATGCCGCCTATTTCGCGACGAAAGAGACATTTAAAAGGCATATTCCCGGCAGGATCATCGGTGTGTCGGTGGATATGAATGACAATCCCGCCCTGAGGATGGCGCTGCAGACCAGGGAACAGCACATCAAAAGGGAGCGTGCCACCTCAAATATATGCACCGCCCAGGCGCTGCTCGCCAGCATGGCGGGGATGTATGCGGTATACCACGGACCGGAAGGGCTGAAAAGAATTGCCTCCAACATCCACGCGGGAGCAGCCTATCTGGCCGGTATGCTGAAACGGATGGGCTATACAATCGTGCATGAAGACTTCTTCGACACACTGCTTGTCAGGCTGCCCGAAGGGGTCGCTTCCCCGAAGGCGAAAGAGGTGGCCGAAGCACACGGGATCAATTTTCATTATCCTTCCGGATCAACCGTACAGCTCTCCACGGATGAAACCATTCGCGAACGGGAATTGAACAGCATTCTGGAAGTGTTTTCAAAAATCGCGGGCAAAGCAGTCCGTTTTCAGGAATCCATCGAAGAATCCCCTGTCCTGAAGGATCCGTTCAGGAGACAAACCAGCTTCCTGAAGCAGGATGTATTTCATCGCTACAGGTCGGAAACCGACCTGATGCGTTACATCAAAATGCTTGAAAGAAAGGACATCTCCCTCACCCATTCCATGATCTCGCTGGGATCATGCACGATGAAACTGAATGCGGCGGTCCAGCTCATGCCCGTCAGCTGGCCGGAGTTCTCCTCGATCCATCCCTTTGTTCCGGTGAGCCAGACCGAGGGATACCACCAGCTGATCAATGAGCTGGAATATGCCCTGAAGGAGATCACCGGATTTGATGCCGTCTCCTTTCAACCGAACTCGGGAGCCGCCGGCGAGTATACGGGCCTGAGGGTCATCCAGGCCTATCATCACGACCGGGGCGAGAAAAACAGGAATGTGGTCCTGATCCCCGCCTCCGCACACGGCACCAATCCGGCGAGCGCGGTCATGGCAGGATTGCAGGTCAAAGTGGTGGACTGCGACGACCGCGGGAACATCAGGACCAGCCACCTGAAAGAACTTGCCGGGGCATTCAGCGAATCCCTTTCCTGCATCATGATCACCTACCCTTCCACCCACGGGGTTTTCGAAGAAAACATCAGGGAGATCATTGATATCGTGCACGCGCACGGCGGACAGATTTACCTGGACGGGGCAAATATGAATGCCCTGGTCGGACTCTCCAGTCCGGCCTACATCGGAGCGGATGTCTGTCACCTCAACCTGCACAAGACCTTTGCCATCCCGCACGGAGGAGGCGGACCCGGTGTGGGACCCATCGGTGTGGCCCGCCACCTGGTGGAATACCTTCCCACCCATCCCCTGGTGGAAACCGGGGGGGTGAAGGGGATCAGCAGCGTCTCAGCCGCCCCTTACGGAAGCGCCGGGATCCTTCCCATTTCCCACGCGTATATCCGGATGCTCGGCGGGGAGGGTCTCACGCAGGCCACCCGGACGGCCATCCTGAATGCCAATTACATTTCTGCAGCGCTGAAAGATCACTTCAGGACCCTGTATCGGGGAGTGAGGGGGCTTGTGGCCCATGAAATGATCCTGGATTGCAGGGAATTCAAATCCACTGCCGGTATTACGGAAGCCGATATCGCGAAAAGGTTGATGGATTACGGATTCCACGCACCCACACTGTCCTTCCCCGTACACGGCACCCTGATGGTGGAACCTACAGAAAGTGAGTCCAAACCGGAACTGGACCGTTTTATCCAGGCGATGACGGACATTCACGGGGATATCCGGGACCTTGAGAAAGGGCATTCGGAAACCGGGAACAGTGTCCTCAGGAATGCTCCCCATACAGCAGCAATGGTGGTGACAGATTCCTGGGAAAATAATTATTCCAGGGAAAAGGCCGCCTTCCCCCTTCCCTGGGTCAGGGAGAATAAGTTCTGGCCAGCGGCGGGACGGATCAATGATGCCTACGGTGACCGGAACCTGGTATGTTCCTGCGAACCCATCGGGGAGTACAGGGACCGGTCCTGATCATCGCGGCTCGCTTGACTTTTATATCCTCAGTTCGTACCTTTCTCTTTCCATTTCAGTCCGGAAGAGGGATCCTTCCGTGACAACCAAAGGTGATGAGAAGACCCGGATCGTACAAACCAGCCGGAAGAACCGGTACCAGGGATCAAAACCTGCTGCGGTTTCTTATTCCAGTGATCCTGATTCTCTTCCCCTTCTCATCCAGCGGACAATATGAATTGATCCTGGAAGACTGGCCGGCCCAGCGGCAGGATACCCTGACCCGGGATAACAGGGACACTTTGTTGTTCAGTCTGAACATTGAGTACCTGAACGCTGTGAACGACAACAAATCACCCTACGAGTTGATCCCCATTATCGAGAAGATCCTGGAGATAGACACCTCCCAGTACAATCTCTGGTTCGACCTCGGGCTGGAGCACATCAAGATCCACCAGTTCCTGCATGCCATGGATGCGCTGAACAGGGGACTGCGGATGTTCCCTTCTGATCACAGCCACAGCCTGGTCCCCATCTATATCAGCCTGAGCTTTTGTTACCACAGGGTCGGCAGGCACCAGAAAGAAAGAGAGATCCTGGAGCGGGCATCCATGATCGACCCGGACAATGCGGGGATCATTGGCAGGTATGCGGTCTGCGCCCACTCGAGGCTCAGGCATACCGAGGCCGTCTACTACAAGGGCCAGCTGATCAGTGTGCTGCGGGAGGAGGGTGTGTCGGAATCTGATATCGCATTCCATATGGGAAAACTGTTCATGACCACGGATTACCTGGAAGCGGAAAAGTATTTGCGGACTGCCCGGGAATACGACCCGGAGAACGTGGACAAGATGGCAGCCCTCGCCTGGGTACTGATACGCAACGCGCTGAAGATCAATGAAGGGATGGAACTGATCAACAAAGCGATCGAAGCGGACCCGGAGAATGCGCTCTTTATCCACCAGCAGGGCTACGGGCACTACCTGCTGGGGCATCACGAAGAAGCCCTTCAAAACCTCCGCAGGGCAAGAGAACTCTACCAGGGTTACAGTTACGAGCTGGAAAACCACATCGGACTGGTCGAGGAAGCACTTGCCAGCAGGGAACAATAGTCCCCCGGGTTCTGAACCCTCCGACAGCCATTCCCATTCCGGTTGAATGAGCAACGGTCATCTGCCGCCGGACCGCTATTTCCCTGTCATTCCGCTTCCGGCTGCGGTTCCGCCGGATCCCCGTTGTTCCTTGGCGACAGGAACAGGAAATTGTCGCAGATGATCTCCGTGCTGTAACGTCGGTTCCCTTCCCTGTCATCCCATGAATTGGTTGAGATCTTGCCCTCCACATACAGCGCATCCCCTTTCTTCACGTACTGCTTCACGATCTCGGCCGCTTTGTTCCAGACCACGATCCGGTGCCATTCGGTCTTGCGGATCTCCTCCCCCTCCCTGTCGCGCCACACCTCGTTGGTCGCCAAGGGAAAATTGGCCACGAAGGCCTCCCCGTCCTTTTCAGATACCCTGGGCACCTCGCCCACATTTCCGACGAGCGTCACCCTGTTCACTCCGTATTTC
>DSDZ01000372.1 GCA_011048475.1 Bacteroides sp.
ATATCCACCTTTTCTTCCGGATTGGAATTCAGGAATGAGCGGTAAAAATACTGAACCGTGCTGTCCCCGTGATGGGTCCTGATGAATTCGATGAGCTTTTCGGGCAGTTTGTGTTTTCTGCCGATTTCCACCCCTTTCGCCACATGCTGGATGATGATCCTGGCACTGGATTTGAAATCCAGTCCATCGTGCGGATTGTAACCGTCTCTCTGGTTTTCGATGAAGTACTGAGGTTCCTCCATCTTGCCGATGTCATGGTACATGGCACCGGCACGCACCAGCAGGGAGTTCCCGCCCACCCTGAGGATGGCCTCCTCTGCCAGGTTGGCCACCTGCATGGAGTGCTGGAATGTCCCGGGTGCTTTTTCAGCGAGCAGGCGCAGCAGCGGCTGGTTGGTATCGGACAACTCGAACAGGGTGGCATCGGAAAGGAATCCGAATACCCTTTCAAAGAGAAAGACAAGGGGGTAGACGGTAAGGATCAGCAACCCGTTCCCGAGCAGCCACAGCAGGTTGATCCAGTTCACCTGGCTAAGATCTCCTTCCTGCATAATGGACAGCAGGATATATACCACCGCATAGGTGGCAAAAACGAATATGGCAGTATAGAAAAGGATCCCCCGCTTGTAGTATGACCGCATGCTGAATACCCCCACCAGTCCGGCCAGGAAGTTCATGAGCACGAACTGGTAACTGTTCGGTACAAAGAATCCGGCAAGCAGGAGGGTGACCATATGGACAAAGAGGGCATACCTCGTTTCGAAAAAGGTCTTCAGGAAGATGGGAACAACCACAAAGGGGATCACATAGACGCTTACGGCCTCGTTCCGGGATGCGGCCGCGGTAAGCCCCACCATTGCCACGATGAGCAAAAGGGTAAAAAGAATCTGCTTGAAGCTCAGCAGGATGTCCTTTCTGAATGCATGGATGAACCAGTAGAGGGAAAGGAAGATCAGGGCAATTAGTAAAAACTGTCCCAAATATACCACCGTATAGTTTTTCCCCACATTGGGATTGGTTTCATATTCCCTGCGCAACGACTCGATGATCTGGTAATTTCCGCCCGATACCAGCTCTCCCCTGGAGATGATCCGCTGTCCCGCCTGTACCATCCCCTGGGTCGGGGTGAGCCTGTCAAGGCTGGCCATCCGCACCTTCGCGGTGGTCTCCTCATCATACAAAACATTCGGCCTCAGATAATCGCTCAGGGCCATGCGGTTGAGGATCTCCAGGGAACCGGGATTGATCCGCTCCATCTCAGCGAGCAGATGTTCATAAGCCGTTCGCTCCGTATAGAAGCGCCTGAATCTGTGCTCCTCAGCCAGGGTGTTCCTCACCACCATGATGGACAGCTCATCCAGTTCCTTCCCCTCAAGGACCGGATGCCTTTCGACGATGCCGGTGGAATAAATGTCCCTGAGAAGATCCGAAATAATCCTGCCCGTAAATATCCATGCATCCGAGATGTACGAGCCAAGTCCCATGGCGGAGACCAGCCGGTTGTATTCATTGCTGAAGGTGGAAACCATGTTCCGGGCGATCAGCGAATCGTAAAAAAAGTAGAGCTTCGCGTTTCGCAGCAGGCTGTCCCTTTCCCGCTGCAGCTGCTGTTCGGGTTTGTAAATGGGAATATCAAACGGTGCGATGAGGTCCTCATGCATCCAGGGTTTGTTCTTGGAATACTCGTACCTGAATTTTCCTTCCTGTGGAAACATAAAATAGACAAGAACAATGCTGACCGCAAACAGAAAGATCACCTGGATGGTCTTCCAGTAGTCAGCGATGCGTTTGATCCACTTCATAATGTGAAAATAGAATATCTTTTTCAACTTCTGATCCTTCCCTTGGTTTTTTGTTCAATTCACTCTAATTTGCAGGTGAATTACGCGAGCGCAATCCCCGTAGCTTTGCTGCGGGGTTAGCGAGCACAATTAAAATGAACAATTAATCGACGATTCCTCGCAGCTTGCTGCGAGGAGAGTCAATCCATGAAAAAAGGAACATCACTCCAGGGCTACGTGCCCTTGCGCCGGGATCCGGCCCACGCTTCGGAAATGGTTTCGCAGGTGCTGTTCGGGGAACAATTCCGGGTACTGGAAACCCGGGGCGACTGGCATCATATATCACTTGATTTTGACAGCTACTGCGGGTGGGTGGGGACGAACGCCATACATCTGTTTGATGCAGGGGACGACGAGATGACCGGTCCTGAAGACGGATACAGGATGGTTACCGGTCCGTCGGTCACGCTGGTGGAAAAGGGAGCGAAAACTTCCGGGAAAGTGATCCTCCCCGCAGGTGCAGTCCTTCCGGGAACATCCGGGAAGATCGTGAAGATCTGCGGCAGGGAATTTGAACTTCTGTCCGAGGATGGGATCGTCATTCCCGGTCCGCATGTGGACCCGGAGGTCATCGGGATGGAATGGTGCTCGATTCCTTACCTGTGGGGCGGCAGGTGCGGGTTCGGCTTCGACTGTTCCGGGCTGGTCCAGACCCTCTGCAGAATGACGGGCATCGCCCTTCCCAGGGATTCCCGTCAGCAGGCGGAGCATGGAATGACCATCAATTTTATCCATGAAACAAGAAAAGGCGACCTGGCCTTTTTTGAGAACAGCGAAGGGGAGATCGCCCACGTGGGAATGCTGATGGGCGGGGGCATGATCCTGCATGCATACAACAGTGTCAGGCTGGACCGGTTTGACCAGCAGGGGATCTTCCACGGGGAGAAAAAAGCCTATACACACAAACTGAGGGTGGTCAAACGGATGAATCCTGATGGTTGATGAGCTGCGAGAAAAAATACTGCTATCCCTACCCCAGGCCCATGGTGACGGTGGATGTGGCCGCATTGCGACTCAACGGACTGCCGGAGATCCTGCTGGTGCAGCGGAAGGATCCCCCGTATAAAGACATGTGGGCACTGCCGGGCGGGTTCATGGAAATGGAGGAGACCCTGGAAGAAGCCGCCCGGAGAGAACTGAAGGAGGAAACAGGGATCGATGCAGGAGAACTGATCAGGTTCGATACCTACGACGAGCCCGGACGCGATCCCAGGGGCAGGACCATCACCCAGGTGTTCATCATGGTCTGGAAAGAGGAAATGGGAGCACCCGCAGCGGCCAGCGATGCAAAGGCCATTGATTGGTTCGATTTCACCTCCCTGCCTGAGATGGCATTCGACCATGCCCTCATTGTCAGGGATGTGGTCGAAACGATCAGGAACACTCCTAGATGATCATCCCCGCACCCACGGTATTGTTAGTTCCCTCGTCAATAATGATGATGCTTCCCGTGATGTGGTTCTGCCTGTACGGGTCGTAAAAAATGGGTTTGGAGGTCTTGATACGGATTTTCGCGATCTCATTGAGCCCCACCGTACGGTCTTCCGCATCGTGCTCCAGGGTATTGATGTTCACCTTGTAGTCCACTTCCCGGATGATCCCCCTCAGTTCCGATGTGGTATGGCGGATCGTATATTTCCCTCCCAGGATCATGGGCTTCTCGTTGAGCCAGCACACCATCAGGTCTATTTCCTGTCCGATCTTCGGTCGCTGGTCGGCCGGTACGATCATGTCCCCCCGGCTGATATCAATGTCATCCGCCAGCCTGAAGGCAACCGACTGGGGCGGGAATACCATCTCCATCTGTCCGTTCATGGTGTCGATGGCCTCCAGCACCGTTTCCTGTCCCCCCGGCAATACCACCACCCTTTCACCCGGCTTCCAGACCCCTCCGGCCACCCTGCCGGCGTAGCTCCGGTAATCATGAAATTCCTGCCGCTGGGGCCGGATCACATATTGTACAGGGAAACGGCGGTTCACCAGGTCCACATCACTCCGGATATCGATGGTCTCCAGCAATTCCATCAGGGTGGTACCCCCGTACCAGTCCATGTGCCCGCTGGGTTCCACCACATTGTCCCCCTTCAGGGCACTGATGGGGATGAACCGCACATCAGAGATATGAAGCTGTTCTCTGAATGGGTCGAATTGTTTTCTGATATTCTCGAAGACCTCCTTGCTGTAATCCACCAGGTCCATTTTGTTCACGCAGATCACCGTATGCGGGATCCCCAGCAGGGAGGCAATATATGCGTGCCGGATGGTCTGTTCC
>DSDZ01000292.1 GCA_011048475.1 Bacteroides sp.
GAAGTATCAAGAGGCCTTGCAGGTCCCTGTTACCTGTCTGAATCGGGACCTGATTCAATAATCCAGAGGTTTCCATCCTAATAACAGGAATAGGAACAGGCATCCGATCAGATACGCCAGCAGCACATGCCATCCGGACCTGATCCAACTCCCCACCGACCTGGCTTCCGGGTAGGTGGTGGAAATTGCCACTCCGGCCGAGGAGCCGAACCAGATCATGGAACCGCCGAAACCCACGGTGAAGGCAAGCATGCCCCAGTCATAGTAGTTCTGGGCCAGGGACAGTTTGGTCAGAAGCATCCGACGCGAAAAGTACTCCCTCATTCAGGGGTGTTTGCTTCCCGTTCGATCGGCCTCGTACACCAGTTTCCCCCTCACGTATGTTCTTTGGATTTCCAGGTCATCATTCCCGATGGTGAACAGGATCAGGTCGGCCCTTTTGCCGGGCTCGATCACGCCCCTGTCCCCGAGCCCGTAAAGATCCGCCGGATTGGTACTGGCCATCCTGATGGCATCGGCCAGGCTGCATCCGGTCACTTTCATGATGTGGACCACCCCTTTGGAGATCGCGGAAGCAGATCCGTACAGCACATTCTGGGCGGGGTACCGGAGCATTCCTTCGGAAGTGAGTTCGATGGCCTCACCATCGGGTGTCAGGTACTCACCCGGGGGAAGCGCGGCATAACTGGTTACATCCGAGATAAGGATCGTTCTTTCCGGCCCTTTGATTCCGTAAAAAACCCTGATCTCCTCAGGAAGGAGGTGGAACCCGTCGCAGATGATGCTAATGGACAACCCGTCATTGGCCAGCTGCGGCCAGAGGGGATTCACATGGCGGTTGATCATATTGGCGCATCCGTTCCCCAGGTGGGTGGAGATCTTTGCCCCGTTTGCCACCGCCTGGTCGATGACACGGGTGGGAGCATTGTGATGACCCAGGGCGACCACAATTCCTTCAGCGGTGCAGTGCCTTGTGAAATCCAGGGCTCCTTCCATTTCGGGCGCCAGGGTGACCGCCAGGATGCGGCCGCCGGAAGCCTGCCTGTAGGCCATGAATTCTTCCCGATCCGGTTTCCTGATATGTTGCCGGGGATGGGCGCCCCGGTAACCGTCCTCCGGATTGATATACGGCCCTTCCATGTGAAATCCGGGGATGGAACCCAGCAACGCCTCATCATCTATGGTACCGGCCAGGACCTCCAGGTTCCTGATCAGCAGTTCATGGCTGTTGGTGGTCAGGGTGGGCAGGTAAGAGGTCACCCCTTTTTCCCAGAGCGCCCTGGTGACTTTCCGCACCCCTTCCCGGGTCAGCTCACCTCCCGCGAATGAAAATGACACGCCTGCAAATCCGTTCACCTGGCTGTCGATCAGACCGGGGGCAATAAACTGTCTGTTGGTTTCATCGGTAAATTTTTCGATCCGCTCAACGGCTGAGATCTTCCCGTCCCGGATCTCAACCCGTACCGGCGATCCGTCAATGTAACTGTACCCTTCCAGCTGGAACTGGGCTGTGGCCGGCTGAAAAATGTTCGCTGACAGAACCATGCAGATAAATATATAGAGGTTTCTCATATGAATCAGATCGCTTATTTTCGAAAGGATAGCACCTGTTCATCCCCGATCAGCCTCTCGCGCAATGTCATGTAATCCAGGTCCTGCAGTGTCACATGTTCATTGATGGCCAGGCAGGCCGCCGTGGCGGCTGACTGGGCAAGGACCATGAAGACCGGTTCCATGCGGATGGAGCCGAAGGCAATGTGGGTGGCGGAAAGGCACACGGGTACCAACAGGTTTGTGCATTCTTCCCTTTTCGGGATGATGGAGCGGTATTCAATGGGGTAGGGACTGAATCCGCCCACCTGCACATCCCCTTCATTCTTCACAAAGCCTTGTTCATTCACGTACCGCTGAACATGATGGGAATCCATGGTGTATGCCCCCATCCCCACGGATTGCCTGGCGGATGCGGATTCCTGCGTGCAGTGGTGCTGTGTCATCACGAAATCACTGACCATGCGCCTGGCTTCCCTGATATACAACTGCGGGGTCCAGTGTCCGTTGTCCGTGAACTCATCTGCGGGCAGTCCCCACTGCTGCCATTCAGCGCGGATCTCTTCCGGGACCCTGGGATGGTTGGCCAGGGTCCACAGCAGGCCGAGCTGGTAGTTCCTGTGCGCCCTGATGATCTCCCCGCGTTTTTTGTAATCGCCCTCCGGGTATTCGTAATTGCGGCCGATGAAGTCGGAAGAGAAACAACCGTTGTTGTTGGCATCCGTTTTCCGGTTGGGCATCATTGACATGATGAAGAACGGTCCACTGTAACCCTGTTCCAGGGCACGGAACAGCAGTTCGTACTCCTGCTCGTTGTAAGGTCCCGGTCTTCTCAGAAGGATCCGGTTCTCAGGCACATCGGTCAGACACATCCTGAAGCAGTATGCCTGGACCTTCCTGTCCCCGCTCCCCTCCTCGCCCGGATCTTCAAAGATCCCGGGCAGCAACCCGCTGGCCGTATCCCCCGGAACCACGTAAGGGTCAATGTCCTGTTCGAACTGATGATGCACGGCCATCTTCGTCTGCACCCCGTTGAGCGACTCTCCGTATTCGGAAACAGCCTCCCTTCCGGTGGTATAGGAGACTCCGGAAACGGCCATCAGGTCCCCCTCGTAGGTGGCATCCATGAACATCTTTCCCCGGATCAGCCTTCCCGATTCCAGCCGGAGGGCTTTGATCTTCCCGTTCTCTTTGACCACTCCCTCCTGCAGACTGATCCGCTGATTGCGGATGATGGGAATGCCGTATTCGGTGATCAGGTCGTTAAACACCCGCATGGCCGCTTTCGGTTCGAAGGTCCACATGGCATCCTCGCCCTGCAGTGTCCGGGTTTGCCCGCCGTCCCTGTAATCAGCCCTTGTTTCCCATTCCCAGTGAAGCGTGTCCTCATAGTAATCCCTGATCCGACGGTAGAACTCCCGTGAGATCCCGCCGATCACCTGCTTGTTCCCGATATCGGTCTGGCCGAGCCCCCCTGTGGTCAGTCCCCCGATATGCGTTCCCGGATTGACCACCAGTACCGATTTTTCCATTCTTACAGCCTGGACGGCAGCCACGATCCCCGCCGAGGTTCCGCCATAGATCACCAGGTCGTACTCCTCCTGGTGACCCACGGGAGGCCGGCAGCCCAGGACAAGGACCATCAGGAGGATGATATACTTTCTCATGACGGGTATTTTTTCAGGCCCGGGAAAGGGGCATCAGTCCCTGATACCTGACCCCTTCACGGGGCTCGGCCATCCAGGGGGCCACCATTTCCTTCCACGTCAGGTAATGCGGGGTGTTTTTATGCGCCGCCGAGGCGGCTTCGTTCT
Organism: Bacteroides sp.; assembly: GCA_011048475.1. GTDB lineage: Bacteria > Bacteroidota > Bacteroidia > Bacteroidales. The sequence continues at coordinate 3,366 of DSDZ01000292.1, forward strand.
CATACGCCTCGTAAAGCGCAAACCGGGTCGGATCGCCCTCATTCTGGAGCACATCAAACCGGAGGTTCCCCGGCTCTTTTACCGAATATTCATGGTTGATCACGGTGGCACGGATGAATTCATGGAGGTGCTCCTGTTTAACTTTCACATGGACAATGGTTACGATCATCGGACATTTATTTTAGAAATTCGGATCATGTCAATTTTGAAACCAATATACAAAAGCCCTGTGCTTTTTAAAAATGTTTGATCATTCCCGGGGGAGAGACGCAGGGAAAAAGCTTTTTATTATCTTTGCCGGGCCGGGGGTATAGCTCAGATGGCCAGAGCGCGTGGTTCGCAATCACGAGGTCGGGGGTTCGATTCCCCCTACCTCCACCAACTCTTCACACGGGGACCGGACCCCCAAGCGGACTTTTTACCGAACCTGTTCTGTTGGATCTGGATTTGATCGGGCAAGTTGATCTCAGCCAAAATCCGGAATAAAAAGGCGCTAAAGTCCGGAATACATTTTCAAAACAGAACTGCTCAATTGACTCTCCTCGCAGCAAGCTGCGAGGAATCATCGATTAATTGTATATTTTTATTGTGCTCGCTAACCCCGAAGTAGAACTTCGGGGAATGCGCTCGCGTAATTCAAAATTTTCCTTCGCAAAAAGGCATCAAATTTAGGAATGGCAAGGACATATTGCTTCTGCCTCAGAGGAGGAATCACAGCAGCAATGGTGCATGAC
>DSDZ01000069.1 GCA_011048475.1 Bacteroides sp.
GATGTCACCTTCACCCACCTGGGGGTGACTTCCAGGTTCTACACCTCCGGCGGCAGGTATTATGTTTACACGGAAGGTCCGGAAGGCGAGATGGATGATTTTGAGATTTCCTATGTATTTGCCATCCGGCCCCTCCAGCAATACCTGGTGGCCTTTCCCGGGGGAAGGTACCAGTGCCTTCCCATCTGCTGGGACACCCGGCCGGCTGGGGAGGGCGGACAGCGCTGGTTCCACATCTACCAGGACGAAAGGATCCCTCCGGATGATCTGCTTTACTGGACGCGGGTGACCCAGAACTGGAACTACATGTGCGCCGAGTGCCACTCCACCAATGTAAGGAAGAATTATTCACACCGCAAAAAGAGCTACAACACCACCTGGTCGGAGATCGATGTCTCCTGCGAAGCATGCCACGGTCCGGGCTCCCGGCACATCGACTGGGCGGAGCGGGTGGAAGCAGGCAGCAGTCCGGATATAATCCCGGATATGGGCCTGGTGATCCGGCTGAAGGACACCGATAATGCCACATGGGTGTTCGATCCGGATTCGGTCACCGCCCGCAGGTCCGTCCCCCGCCCTTCCGACGAACTGGTCCAGATGTGCTCCCGCTGTCATTCCCGGAGGGCTGTGATCACGGAAGATTATTACCACGGGGGATCCCTGCTGAACACCCACTGGCCCTCCCTGCTGGAAGAGGAGCTTTATTTTGCCGACGGACAGATCCTGGAGGAGGTTTATGTGTACGGATCCTTCCTGCAGAGCAAAATGTACATGGCCGGAGTGGTTTGCAAGGATTGCCACGAACCCCACAGCGGGAAAGTTTACGTTCAGGGGAATGCCCTCTGCTACCGCTGCCACATGGCCTCGGAATACGGGGGCAGGGAGCATCATTTCCACGACCCGGCGGATGAAGGGGCCAGCTGTTACGAATGCCACATGCACGAGCGCACCTACATGGTGGTGGACCCGAGGCGCGATCACAGCATCCGGATCCCCAGGCCGGACCTGTCTGACAGGCTGATGACCCCCAATGCATGCAACCAGTGCCATGACGACAAATCCACCAGATGGGCCACGCAGTACCTCAGGGAATGGTACGGTCAGGACCTGCTGGACGAGGAACACTACGGGGAAACATTCTGGGCCGGCCGCAATCGCCATCCGGAAGCCGGGGAAAGCCTGATCAGGCTTGCAGGTGACCGTGCACAGCCCCCCATGGTCAGGGCTACTGCAATATCGCTCCTGGGTAATTACCCGGAAGCATTTGCCATGGATCTGCTGCGGCGGATCAGCACCGACAGCGATCCGCTTGTGCGTTATGCCGTGCTGACCGTGGCCCAGCACCGGGAGCCGCAGCTCATCAGGGACATCGCCGTCCCCCGGCTCAGGGATTCCGTCCTGCTGGTCAGGCTGATGGCCGCCAACGCCCTGACGGCGGTCCCCCGCCAGATGATCCCGGCCGGCTCCCGGGACAGGCTGAACAGTGTCCTGGAAGAGTACAACGCCTCCCTGATGATCAATGCAGACCATCCCTCTGCCCACCTCAATTTCGGGAACCTGTACCTGAATGCGGGACAGCTGGACAAGGCCGAAGCCTCCTATCGCGAAGCAATTGAGATCGAACCGGCCCTGGTGGCCCCCTATATCAACCTGGCGGACCTGTACAGGAGAATGGACCGGGATGGCGAAGGGGAGGCGGTCCTGAGAAGCGCCCTGGAACAATATCCCCATCTGGCCCCCGTCCAGTACGCCCTGGGTTTGCTGAAGGTACGACAGGGAGAAAACGACGAGGCGCTCACGCATCTGGAACAGGCAGCCCGCCTGGATCCGGCCGATCCGCAATACAGCTATGTCTACGCCATCGGCCTCAACTCAACCGGGAAACCCGCCCAAGCCCTGGATGTTCTGGAAAAATCCCTTGAGGACCACCCGTATGACCGCAACATCCTGTACAGCCTGGCCACCATTTCAATGGAGCAGGGGATGGGAGACCGGGCCTTTGAATATGCACGGAAACTGGCGGAATATTACCCCGATGATCCCGAGTACATGCAGCTCCTGAACATCCTCTCCGATTAAAACCCGGCAGGGATTTTGAGAATCGTCCGATAACTATTATATTTGCACCCGAAACATTGCGGGGTGGAGCAGTTGGTAGCTCGTTGGGCTCATAACCCAAAGGTCGCAGGTTCAAGTCCTGCCCCCGCTACTAAAAAAAGTCTGGATCGAAGATCCGGGCTTTTTTATTGGTGCACGTTAAAAGCTTGCTTTCGTAAGGGCAACGATAAAAAAGAACGTTGCGAGCGAAGCGAGTACAGGCTTTCTTTGGTAAAGCACCCCTCCATGGACTCGCAATGCGCTAGCCGAGCAACACTGCCCCCGCTACTAAGAAAAAGCCTTCCGATCAGAGATCGGAGGGCTTTTTTCATTGGGGAAAGTGGAAAAAGGAATTTACATAGCAAAGCTTGCTCAAGGGACTTACGAGGCAACAGGACAATCTACACTGAACATTTTTACTACAAGACAGTGGATTTTTAAAAATAGAATAAGAATTCGCTATTCAATCAGTTATTATATAGTTCAATCAATCCTCTGCTGATTGCTGCAGGTGCACACGATATATGGTTCTCACCCTCAAAGAAGACCTTTTCAATATGTAGGTTCTGGTACTTCCTCGTACGCAGTAAACTATCAAGCGTATTAATATTATCAATGAGGTTCTTTTCCTGACCTCCGGCGCAGATGAAAATTTCTGCACTTAAATCTGAATGAGATGCAGCATATCTTGCTTCATCCTTGTAGATAGCTCCATCGCTGTAGTTTATACTTGGACTTTCAATAAAATATTTATTAAATGAATCACTGGAATTAAATAGGGCATACAGGGTAAACAATCCCCCAAAAGAAGCGCCAAATAGCGCTTTATTATCACTCTCAATACGATATTCCTTTAGTAAAAAGGGTAAAAGTTCGGAATTGAGAAACGAAAGAAACTGAGCGGCGCCACCTGTATGAACTTCCAGTTGATTGAATCCTTTTTGAACGATAAAACCTTTGTAATATTCTTCAATAGAAGGTTTTCTGACGGGAGTAAAATCGCGGGTCCTGCCTGCAATCCACCTTGCAAATTCCATGTAACCGGTCCCTCCATACCCGATCCCAACCAGGATCACTTCCGGCATCAGAGGTGCAAGATATGTATAAGCATCAATGCATCCTTTTGCATGAAGAAAACCTGTATATGCATCCAGCCCAATGATCAAAGGATAATGCTTTTCCCCAGAGTGATAGCTTGAGGGCAATGAAATGAATAGTTCGTAATCCTGATCAATGATTTCCGAATGCAAGGTCCTTATTTCAGTTCTCTCAAGAGTTACCTGATGATTTGTTTCTGAGGGAGATGACGACTGCGCTACCAGCAGAGAAGTGGTCATAAAAAGCACAGTAAAAGCAATTAATTGACAAAACGCTATCTTTTTCATTTCATGAGTGTTATTAAGAACAGATAAGTTAATCAAAACCTGTCAAAACAAGTTAAAAATATATTGACTTTTTTTTGATGATTTATGTAATTTACTCACTTATTGTCATTCGATTAATCTTAAAATATATTGAGATGAAAATTATTCCTTTTTTACTAATGCTTTCTGTTCTCGGTGTTGATGCTCAACAGAGCCAAACAGAGAATAATGAAGCAATTGCTCGAAGTTTCGTGGAAAGCTGGATCATGGAAAACTACCTTGACCTTCCCAGATTGTTTGCTGAGAACTGTATCTATCTTGAAATGCCCAGTGGAAGATCATTCACCAGCAAGGAAGCTATTAAAAATTATGCATCTGCCACCCTCTAATGGATTCCGGATACTCATACAGAAGTTATTTCAATTGTTGCAAACGAAAAGATGGCGGCGGTTGAGTGGATCATGTCAGGGACCAATTCAGTAGGGTGGCCAAACCTTCCAGCATCCGGAAAATCCTTTCGGATACCTATATTAACTATTATGGAGATTGAGAATGGGTTGATTACTAAAAACAGGGATTACTGGGATTGGAAAACTTTTTACAATGCAGTAATAGGTGAGGAC
>DSDZ01000070.1 GCA_011048475.1 Bacteroides sp.
CCCTGATGGAGGGGAACCCTTTCCAGCTGCTGGAGGGGATCGCCATCGGGGCATATGCGATCGGATCGAACCGGGCGTACATTTACATCCGGAGCGAATTCCGGGACGCCATTGCAAGGATTGAACACGCCATCCACGAACTGAGGGATTACGGGTTGCTGGGCGACAATATCCTGGAGAGCGGGTACAACCTGCAGATCTCCCTCCGAAAGGGACCGGGCGCATTTGTCTGCGGTGAGGAAACGGCGCTCATCGCGAGCCTCGAGGGAAGAAGGGGAATGCCTGCCCCCAAACCGCCCTATCCCGTCACATCGGGCTATCTGGGAAGGCCCACGGTGGTCAACAACGTGGAAACCCTCTCCAACCTGCCGGGAATCATCCGGAACGGTCCGGACTGGTTCCGGAGCATCGGACATGAAACCTGTCCGGGCACCAAAGTATTCAGCATTTCGGGCCGGTCCAGGATCACAGGACTTGTTGAGGTACCCACGGGCACTACATTCGATGTGATTGTGAACGAAATCACAGGCGGGGTGGAGCGGGGCAGAGAACTGAAGGCGATCCATGTGGGGGGACCGCTGGGCTATATGGTCCCTCCGGCATTGCTGGATCTGGAAGTCACCTATGAGAATCTGAAGAAGCATCAGCTGGGAATGGGGTCGGGGGGAATCGTAGTCCTGGATGACCGCACCTGTGTGGTCAGCATGGTCAGGTATTTCGCAGAGTACGCGGACAGGCAGAGTTGCGGGAAATGCATTCCCTGCAGGGAGGGGACAAGGCGGATGGCTGAAGTGATGCAGCGTATCTGCAGCAAACCTTCGGAGGAGCCCGAACAGACCGCCCTGGAAAGGTTCAGGGGGATCGCTGAAATGGAGGGCCTGGCCGCGGTGATGAAGGATGCCTCCTTGTGCGGACTGGGCCAGAATGCTCCGAACCCGGTGATGAGCTCGCTCAGGTATTTCATGGAGGAATACGAGGCACATGTCTTCGACCGGAATTGTCCGGCCAACATCTGCACCAGCCTGAGAAGCTGGTTCATTGACGTGGACCTGTGCACGGGATGCTCCATCTGTGCGAAAAGGTGTCCGGCCGAAGCGATCATCGGAACCCCCAGGCATCCCTACTTCATCGTTCAGGAAAAATGCATCGGATGCGGGATCTGCTTCGAGGTGTGTAAATTTTCAGCAGTGTTTTCTAAATAATGTGCAGGTATGGGAATCCGTCTGGATATCAACGGCAGGGAGATCATCGCAGAGAAGGGTGAAACCATTCTGAGTGCGCTCAGCCGCAACGGTATGCACCTGCCCACCATCTGCAACCTGAAGGGGCTTACACCCACGGGAGCCTGCCGCATGTGTGTGGTGGAGGTGGAAGGGCTGGACAACCTTGTTCCGGCATGCTCCTTTCCGGTGGAAACGGAGATGAAAATCAGGACCCATTCGCCGAGGGTCCTCCGGGCAAGGAAGACCAATATCGAACTGCTGCTTTCCAACCATCCGGACGACTGCCTTTACTGTGAAAGGAACGGCGCCTGCGAGTTGCAGTCCCTCGCCGAACAGCTGCACATCAGCGACAGGCGCATCCCCGGAAGAAAACGAGCACCGGGAACCGACCGCTCCAGTGAGGCCATTGTCCGGGAGCCGGACAAATGCATTCTCTGCGGCAGGTGTGTGCGGGTCTGTGAGGAGATCATGGCCACTTCCGTGCTGGATTTTGCCGGAAGGGGAAATGAGCTGCAGATATCCACCTCCATGGCAAAAGCCCTGGATGATTCAGACTGTACGGCCTGCGGGCAGTGTCTGAATGCATGTCCCACAGGCGCCCTGGTGGAGCGTATCCGGTTCCCCGAGCTGGAGCCGTTCATCCTCGACCCGAAGTCCTTCGTGATGGTTCAGTACACCCCGGCGGTGGCCGTTTCCCTGGGAGAACTGCTGGGCTGCAAACCGGGCGCAAACCTTGGAAAGGAACTCCCTGTGATCCTTCGCAGACTCGGATTTGATCATGTCGTGGAAAGCTCCCTGGGGGCGGATGTGATGATCCTGGAACAGGCAGCGGTCTTCGGAGAAAGGATAGGCGCTGGCTCGCCACTTCCCCTGATCACCAGTTCCTGTCCGGCCTGGGTGCAATTCTGCCGGACATATTACCCGGAGCTTGTTCCCCATCTCTCTCCCCTCGGTTCCCCGGCCCGGGTTACGGGGATGCTCATGAAAAGATGGTTTGCCGAAGCGGCTCCGGATCAGGAGAAATCACCGGTTTCCGTGCTGATCAGCTCCTGTACTGCCGATAAGCGGGAAGCAAAGCAGAGTGAGCTGACATCCGTGGAGAACCCCGATATTGACTTCGTTCTGACCACCCGGGAGCTGGCAAAAATGGTCCGGCTGGGCGGACTGGATCTGGAGAATCTGCCCCCCGAAGAGGAAGAGCTGCCCGGGATTCCCGTGGGGACCGCGGGCAGGCTCACTGCTGCCGCAGGAGGTGAAGCGGAGTGCACGGCAAGGAGCATTTACTTCCGGGAGACGGGCAGGGAGCTGGATCCGTCCAGGTTCCAGAGGTTCAGGATCCGGCGGAACTACAGGGAAACAACCCTGGAAACAGACAAAGGTCCCCTCGTGTTCGGGGCGGTGAGCGGACTTGCGGAAGCGGTGAAAGTTTTGAATGAGATCAGGGAGGGGAAGTTGCGGTTGGATTTTCTGGAAGTCATGGCCTGTCCGGAGGGCTGTGTGAACGGAGGGGGACAGCCTCTCCGTTCGGCCGGGGATCCTTTACGTGCCAGGACCCGGGCTATCTATGACCTGGACAACAGCGCAGAAGTCAGGGCCGCCCATCACAATCCCGAAGCAACCAGGCTATACAGGAAAAGCGAAGCAACTGATCCATGGACAGGAAAAAACCAAAGGGACTCGTCTACACGGTGAAGGACCTCTGCAGGGTATGCTACACCTGCGTGAGGGAGTGCCCCGTCAAAGCCATCAAGATCATTGACGGACAGGCCGAGGTGGTGCAGGAAAGGTGCATTGCATGCGGCAACTGCACCCGTGTCTGCAAGCAGGGGGCGAAAGTGTATGTGCGTTCGGCCGACCGGGTGAGACAACTGCTGGATTCGGGCGAGGAGACCTTCGCACTGCTGGCACCCAGCTATGCAGCCGAATTCGCTGAGATACCCGACAGCAGGATCCTGGTGGGGATGCTGGTAAGATTGGGATTCAGCCGGGTATACGAAGTGGGCATGGGTGCCGACCTGGTATCCCGGGCCTATGAAACCCTGTATGATCAGAATCCGGGCAGGGCCTTCATCTCTTCCGACTGTCCTGCCATTGTCTCTTTCGTGGAAAAATATTATCCCGGGCTGACCGGATCCATGGCACCGTTGGTCTCGCCCATGGTGGCCACCGCAAGGTATGTCCGAAGTGTGGAAGGCAGTGCTCCCCGGCTCGTGTTCATCGGGCCCTGTATCGCAAAGAAAGGGGAATCGGATGAGGTGGATGAGGTGATCACCTTCGAGGAGGTGCGCGAGATGCTCTCGGAGGCGCGCATCCGGCCGGGAAGGACCGTTCCGGCTGATTTTGCACCGCCACTGGCCTGGAAGGGGGCGGGATTTCCGGTCAACCGGGGAATGCTTCAGTGCATGGACCTTCCCGGGAATCATGTGGAACAAAGCGTGATCGTGGCCGAGGGCAGGGTCCATTTTCAGGAAGCCATCAGGGAATTTGCCTCCGGTTCCCTGGAAACGATGCACCTGCAGCTGCTTTGCTGCGAAGGATGCATCATGGGTCCGGGTACCTCCAGGGGCGGAAACAAATTCGTGAGACGGAAACGTGTTCTGGACCACCTTCAGAGACGGCTGGAGGAATCCGGAGAGGAACACTGCCGGGAGTCGGGCCGGAAGCTAGATCTTTCCGCAAGGTTTGCCGTTGACGACCAGCGCCTGGCAGATCCTTCCGAAGATGAGATCACAAAAGTGCTGCAGGAAATGGGAAAATTCTCCCCGAACGATCACCTGGACTGCGGGGCTTGCGGGTATGATACATGCCGGGCACATGCCGTGGCCATTTCGCAGGGACTGGCGGAGGTGGATATGTGCC
>DSDZ01000453.1 GCA_011048475.1 Bacteroides sp.
ATGAGGTAACCGGGCTTTCTGTAAAACCTGAGGAGCAGGTAGAGGATGACCGGGATCACGTAGGCATAGGCCAGGTTGTAATGCCCGCCCAGTCTTTCCCACTGGTTGGACAGAATGATGATGATCACCGATGCCGGAACGGAAAGCCACCAGACCACACCCAGCTCTATGAAAATCAGGTATATGAATAGCGAGGCGATCACAAACGAGAGCAAAATCAGGATGTTGCTGATACCCAGCACCACATCGGAGAGGTCCCATCCGGCATCTTTGAGGAGCTTCAGGCAGTTGGTCAGGACTACCTGGTTGCCCGTAAAGAACACCGATTCGCCAAAGGGGTAATTCATGGAACCGGTATGCCAGTAGGCCGAATCGTGCTTGATGTGGTAAACGGTTCCGAAGGTGCTCTTGATCCCGTCGCCTCCGCTGGCAAATGAAACCTGGTTGGCATTCAGGATGATCCTGTGGAAAAGGGCGAACAGGATCACTGCCGTGAGAAAAACCGTAATCAGGGCTCCGATTTTGTTCATGGCCGGTTTTTCTTAAGCGGATATCCTTCAGTATGCATGATCCGTTGAAGACAATAAGGAAAACATACAAACCTACATAAAATATTATATTATTTTTGAATCAATTTCACATCCTGATCCGGAACCATGGCCAGTATAAAAAGCTCCATCGTAATCCCTGCCTACAACGAAAAGGATGTCATCGGCGGGTTCCTCGAACGGATCGAGGAAGCAGGATTGCATCACCGGTACGAGATCCTGGTGGTGGATGACGGATCCGATGACGGGACGGATGAGATCATCGGGCAGTACCCGGTCAGGCTCATTAGGCATCGTGTGAACAAAGGGTACGGGGCCGCGCTGAAGACCGGGATCCGGTCTGCCACCGGAGAAAGGGTGATCATTATGGACAGCGACGGACAGCATGATCCGCGGTACGTGGATGCGATCCATGAAATGCTTGACGAACATGACCTGGTCATCGGTGAAAGAAGTGCCGCTTCCCGCCAGCGGAAGCGGCGGAAGGCCGGAAAGCGCCTGGTCAGGTGGATCGGGGAGTTCCTTGTGGAGCAGAAACTGCCCGATTACAACTCGGGATACAGGGGATTCAAAAAAGAGATCATCGCAGGGATGCTGCACATGATGCCCAACGGATTTTCCTTCTCGACCACTTCCACACTGGCTTTCCTGAAAGAGGGATACGACGTGGGAACCCTTGAAATTGACGTAAGCGAACGGGAGGGCAGGAAAAGCAATGTGAAAGCGGTCAGGGATGGTTCCAAGACCATCCTGCTGCTATTCAGGATCATCATGCTGTTCAATCCACTGAAGGTTTTCTTCCCTGCCAGCGTGATCAGCTTCCTGGCCGGTGTGGGTTTCGGGATTGCAGGATATATTTTTTATGGCCGTTTCTCCAACGGGGCCATCGTACTGACCATCCTGGGGATGTTCCTGTTCTTTATCGGGCTCGTGGCAGACCAGATCGCCATCATGAACAGGAGGACGCCATAGCATGAAACATCCGGTTCCGGTGAATCATTGGGAAGATCGGGATGTGGAAGCCCACTGGGATGCGGTCGCTTCCATCTATGTGAAGGAAAATGAACGGGTGAAGGCGACCCACGACCAGCGCTTCCGGGAAGCGGTCAGGCACCTGAAGCTGAAAAACGGGATTTCCGTTCTGAACATCACCAGCCGCGACGCAGAAGCCACCGATTACATCCTCCGGGAGTGTCCCGGCTGCAGCGTGCTCAATGCCGAGATCTCCTCCAAACTGATGGAGGTGGCCGCCGGGATCAGGCCGGGGATCAGGCAGAAAAAGATTGAGACCTACTCAAGCCTGCCCTTCCGTGACGGGGAATTTGACCGGGTGCTCTCCCTGGAAACCCTGGAGCATACAGCTGAACCGATGGAATTCCTGAAAGAGCTCCACCGCGTGTCCACCCGGGATGCCATCCTGGTCCTCAGCTGTCCCCCCGCCACCAGCGAGATCCCCTACCGCATCTATTCGCTGCTGTTCGGCGGCCACGGGGAAGGGCCCCATCGTTTCCCCCCTTCCCGGCGGGTAAAAAAAATGTTCGCCGCTGCGGGATGGAACCTGATCCATCACCGGGGAACCATCCTGTTCCCGGTAGGTCCTGACTGGTTCCAACAATGGGGAGAAAGAGTGATCGGGCTATTTCAAAATACATGGATATCCGAGCTGGGAATCCGGCAATTCTATGTCTGCAACAAAAAGTAAAATACTGCTCCTCCGGGTCATGCGATCCGAGCTCTGCAACCGCTGCGGGAGCTGCGTGGGGTTGTCCGGGGACAGGATCCGGTTCGGGGACAGGGAAGGAAAATACCTCCCGGAGATCCGGGAAGAGTTGAGCGATGCGGAATATGACAGGATCTGGAACGCCTGCACGGGCGGCCGGTTCGATTTTCCGGCCATGCGAAAGCAAATTTTCGGGGATACACCAGGGTTCCATACGTACATGGGGCCTTACCAGGAACTGTATATCGGTCACGCGCTGGACCCGGGCCTCCGGGAAGCAGGTGCCAGTGGCGGCATCCTTTCCGCCATCCTCATCTACCTCCTGGAGAAAGGGCGTATCGACGGGGCGGTGGTCACCCGTATGTCGCGCCGCAAACCCTGGCTGACGGAACCGGTCATCGCCACTTCCCGGGAAGCGATCCTGGAAGGGGCACAGAGCAAATACATCATCACCTCGGTGAATGAGATCCTCGGATCGATCGCTGCATTTGAGGGGAGGCTGGCCTATGTGGGATTGCCGGGACAGGTGCAGTCCGTCCGGAAACTTCAACAGGCAGGCGATCGATCGGTAAAGAACATCAAATACATTTTCGGGCCCTTCTACGGGAACACCCTCCACTTCTCCTCGGTCAGGAGCTTCCTCAGGTCCCACGGCGAGAAGGACCATACCCGGATCCGCAAGCTTTACTTCAGGTACGGGGAGTGGCCGGGAAATATGCGGGTGGAAATGGACTCAGGCAGGATCATCGAACTGAAGAAATTCCATGCCAACTACCTGATCCCTTTCCATATCGTGAGGAACAGCCTTTACTGCACCGATTTCACCAACGAATTCACCGATATTTCCGGGGGAGATGCCTGGGCCCCGGTATACGAAGAACGGGGAAAAGGCTTCTCGCTGATCATTGCCAGGAGCGTTGCCGGCCGGGATTTATTAAAGGAAATGGAAAAGGAAGGGCGGATTGATCTTTCACCGGTCACCGAACAGGAGTGCATCGAAATGCATTCACACGGGTACGATTTCAAAAAAAGGGGGGCATTTATCCGGACCCGGTTCAGAAAGCTTCTGGGAAAGGACATCCCCGATTTCGGATATGAGCTCAAAGGCTTTCCATTCAGCCGCATTATGATGGAACTGGTGATCAGTACCCTGTTCCTTGTACTGGGAACCGGAGCGGCCAGGTGGATGGTGGAAAGGTTCTCCCCGGAATTCATCGGCAGATTGTTTGAACGGTCAAGGACCAGGTGGAAACGTTCCACGTACAGGATCAAAAGAAATGAACTGGGATAGAAGATGTACGGCATATGATCAATAAGTCTGCATACGAAAAAAACAACTGGAGGAAACAATGAACAGGGGTATCCGAAAATGGATCTTCTGGCTGCTGCACCTGACGGGGTTTCTACTCCTTTACTTCGTGGTGCGGGACATGGAATGGGACCGGTTCCTGCAGGTGTTGAAAACGTTCCCCCTGTGGAAATACCTCACCGGACTGGTAATTCTGTGTGTGGTGTACGGCTTGAAGTCGCTCCGGTGGCACCTGCTGAACCGGTCGTTCGGGATCAGCACCTCCTGGAGCATGGCCCTTTTGTTTTACCTGTCCGCCGGTTTCCTCAGCGTAATCACCCCGGGCAGGCTCGGGGAGTTCTCCAAGATCTATTTCCTGAAAAGACAATATGGGACAGATCTGACGTCGGGCACCTCCTCGGTGGTCCTGGACCGGATCTGGGATGTGCTGGTACTGAGCTTTGCCGCAGGTGTCTCCGTCTTCCTTCTCTGGTCGGGTCCCGATCTGAACAAATGGGCTG
>DSDZ01000454.1 GCA_011048475.1 Bacteroides sp.
CCCTTCTGCTGGGCATGGATCAGGTCCGTCTTGGCGAATACGGCACACCTGGCTGCAATATCGGGGACCGGGGAGCGGTTCTGAAGGGCCATTTCAGAGATCTGTGAGGCATCATTCAGCCTGAGTCTCGCAGCCTGCTGATCCAGAAAACTGCCCGTGCCGGCCGCACAGGAAGAACTGTGACTGGTCTTCAGATAATTCCCGTTCTCATCCAGTTCGATCAGAAAAAAACGTTCAGCCCCCACGTGGAGGATGGAGCGGATTCCTGATTCATGCCGGGAGACCGCATGTATGAGGGAGACCTGCGGGTCAAAACAGCACACTTCCCTGGTGAACCGTGTCTTACCCCCCGGTGCGGCGATCCCTTTCAGTCCCGGTGTAAGGAATTCCCCTGCCAGGGCTTCCACCGTGTCCCTGACATTGCCTGAATGCAAAGCATATGCATGGTTCAGCAGCTTCCCCGTCAGGTCCAGTGATACGAAACAGACGGAGACCGAACCCACATCGATCCCGGTGACAAATTCTTTCACGGTCCTTTGATCTGGTTGCATGGCGGAAGGTTCTCATACAATATTAAGCCGTGAGGTGCAAACCGCAAAAAAAATATGCACCGGGATTGAATATTTAGAAATTATCTTTATTTTAGACGCCTTAAAGCGTGATAATGCATTCAATCAACGTTAACAATTGCCGGTACTGGCGATGGTGGCATAGCCATCAGGATGCTTCGTGGGCAATGGTTAACCGGTGATGATTTGATTTGATAAAAGACCGCACGGGGCATGTTGAAAAGACTTGCCCCGTTTTTTTTTTGATATTGTTTAACCTGAAAAAATCCAGAACATGAAAAGCAACAGAAAGATCTTACTCGAGGAACACGAGATGCCAAGACAATGGTATAATCTCGCGGCTGACCTGCCCGGAACACTGAATCCGCCACTGGGACCCGACGGCCAGCCGATCGGTCCCGATGCCCTGGCCCCAGTGTTTCCCATGAACCTGATCGAGCAGGAAGTGAGCACAGAGCGGTGGATCGACATCCCGGAAAAAGTGCTTGAGATGCTCTGGTTGTGGCGGCCTTCCCCTCTGGTCAGGGCATATGCACTTGAAAAAGCGCTGGGAACCCCCGCAAGGATCTATTATAAAAATGAAGGACTCTCACCCGCAGGAAGCCACAAGCCGAACACCGCAGTCGCACAGGCCTACTACAACAAAGAGTTCGGGATCAAGCGACTGACCACAGAAACAGGGGCGGGTCAGTGGGGGAGTGCCCTTGCGTTTGCCTGTTCCCTTCTGGGAATGGAATGCAAGGTATTCATGGTGCGCGTCAGCTTTGACCAGAAGCCTTTCCGGAAGATGCTGATGCAGGCCTGGGGGGGCGACTGCGTGGCCAGTCCCAGCGAGGAAACCCAGGCGGGAAGGGATGTGCTGGCCCAGTATCCAGATACACCCGGCAGCCTGGGGATTGCCATCAGCGAGGCGGTGGAAGCGGCGGTAACGGACAAAACGGGCCAGACCCGCTATTCCCTGGGAAGCGTACTGAACCATGTGATGCTTCACCAGACCATCATCGGACTGGAGGCAAAGAAGCAGCTGGAGAAGATCAATGAAAAGCTGCCCGATGTGGTGATCGCATGTGCAGGAGGAGGAAGCAATTTTGCCGGATTGAGCTTTCCGTTCATGCTGGACAAGATCAACGGGGCAGAGATCGAGATCATCCCGGTCGAACCGGCAAGCTGTCCCACCCTCACCAGGGCTCCTTATGCCTATGACCACGGCGATCTGGCCAAACTGACACCGCTGCTGGCCATGTATTCACTGGGACACGGATTCATTCCCCCGCCCATCCATGCTGGAGGACTCAGGTATCATGGCATGTCTCCGCTGGTGAGTCATGCGGTGAACCACGGACTTGCCACCCCTCTTGCCCTTCACCAGCTGGAGTGCTATGAGGCAGGAGTGCTGTTTGCACGGACCGAAGGCATCATCCCGGCCCCGGAGACGAACCATGCGATCGCCTCTGCCATCAGGGAAGCGAAAAAGGCAAGGGAAGAAGGAAAGGAGAAGGTGATTTTGTTCAACTTCAGCGGACACGGCCTGATGGACCTGACGGGATATGATAAATTCCTGCACGGACAGCTGGAGGATTATTCTCTATCAGATTCTGAATATGAGCGGTTTACAGAGGTGTTGAAAGAATATCCCGTTCCGGTACGCTGAGATCAGACCTCGAGCAACCGGGCCGAGAGCTTTACCTCTGCAGATGCGACCAGTCGGGAAACGGGGCATTTTTCCTTGGCCGTGGCTGCAAGTTCGTCGAACCTTTCCGGGGTGATCCCATTGCAGCGAACCCTGGAATCCAGTTCGATGGTGGAGATCACCGGTCCGGTTTCATCTTTACCCAGGTGGACCCTGGCTGTCGTTTCAATGCTCTCCGGGACAAGGTTGTCCCCACTTAACAGACCTGACAGGAACATTGAAAAGCAACCTGAAAGCGCTGCTCCTATCAGCTCCTCGGGATTTGTCCCATCCCCCTCCTCGAAGCGGGAGAGGTAGGTATAGGGACCCGAGTAGTTAGCGAAATTCATGGTGCCTTTCCCATCTTTCAGGGTGCCGGTCCATTTTGCGTGTGCTGATCTGACTGCCATATCTTCTGTTTTTAATTTGATGACCAATTATTTGATCTAAACGGATAACCCGTTAGATGCTGTTTTGTTCGTGACCCGGTATGTCTGACATAATGCAATGCTTGACTTTTATCTGTCCATGATGTACTTTTAAGGTAATTCCCAATCCACCCCGCCATGAAAAAGTATTTTTATCTTTCCGCCACTCCTGAATCGCTGATTGCCTCGCACCTGGCACCGGAAGATTTCGGGAACTACCTTGCAGTTGGAACGCGGAAGAGGATCCGGGGTCAGGCCATTTATTTTGAGGTAGACCCCCAGAAAATGGATAACCTGCCCTGGGAACATATAGAGAAGAAGCTCGTCCCCTACGAGAACGGGGAGCCGAAACGCTCGGTTTACCTCTCCATTTACAGGTCCATGGAAAACACCCCGCTTGAGGCACTGAAAAGCCTTTATCTCGTCACCGACGACGGAAAGGTACTCGAACTGGCCCATCGCACCTACAGACCGGAGGATAGGGAACTGATCCATCTGTACCAGCAATTCATTCCCATCGCCACGAGGGTGGCCAGCAAGCTGTCCCCTCCCGAGTTCATCAATTTTTTGACCGATCCCTCCAAACCGGTCTGTGCACCCAGGATTTTCATGGCTGAACTCAAACTGGGAAAACTCGCGCTGCACCCGGATGCGCCCATCCACGATCTTCCCTATCCCAACCCGGATCACCTGAGGGACTGCCTGTCAAGGCTGATGTCTTCCTCGGAACGCCTCACCAAGACAGTGATCCGCCAGGTGAAGACAGAACTGTCCTACCGCACGGTCAAGGACGGATTTTTCGTGGGGGATCAGGAAAGTTTCCTTTACTATCCTTTCCCCAATGTGGAAGAGCTCGAGGGCAAATACTACAGGTGGTGGAGGTCTGCCCTGACCCATTGTTTCTGAAAAGCGGATCGACCGGACCGGCTGTTGTTTCTTTCATTTTTATTTCTTTTCTTCTGTGTGGAAAACTTAACAGACATGAAAAGAAATATTCTGATCTCGCTGATCCTGTTCAGCGCAACGCTTTCCCTGACCGCAAGCGATCCCCCGCCCGTGATCGGGCTCTGCATCGAAGCACCTGATTCCCGGAACCTTGATCGGTTTCTGTCCTTCATGGAAAATGACCTGGCACCGGGTGGAGTCAATACGCTGGTTCTCAGGGTGGACTACGGATACGAGTACACCTGCCATCCGGAGCTGAGAAGCGAAGGGGCGCTTACCCGGGAGCAGGTGAAACAGCTGGTCAGCACGGCAAGGGAGAATCACATCAGGCTCATTCCCCATATCAACCTGCTTGGACACCAGTCCTGGGCCGGCACCCTGAATAAATTGCTGGAGGTGTATCCTGAATTCGATGAAAATCCGTCCGTGGAGATGCCGGAAAAATATGAATGGCCCAACAG
>DSDZ01000451.1 GCA_011048475.1 Bacteroides sp.
AGCCCGATCGGTATTTTTATATCGAGGCCCATGGTTTATTTGTTTTCATTATTCATTTCTTTTACGCAGGTGTCTTATCACGCAGCCACCGGATCCATTACCAGAAGATCAGTGTCAGTGTAAGCGCGATCACGGCAACGATCACGGCCATGAATCCCGGTTTCTGGTACCAGTGCTTTGAATCGTCCACCACCTTCGGGGTGAGCGAATAGACGAGACCCCGCAGCTGGTCATCGGTCTTGATCTTTTTGGTCAGCAGTGTGACTGCCAGGGTGATGACCAGCGCAAAGGAGAAGGCGAAGATCGCGGTCCAGAAGTTCTGCGCCATCTCACTGGGATACTGGTGAAGGATGCCGATGTATCCTCCTTTCACTCCGGGGGAGGCATTTGCGGGCAGGGTGAGACCGTGGTGGATGGCCGCGGCCACCGTTCCTCCGATCAGTCCCCAGAAAGCCCCGTGACCGGTGGTCCGTTTCCAGAACATTCCCAGGAGGAATGCCGCAAACAGGGGAGCGTTGATAAAGGCAAAGATCAGCTGGAGGAAGTCCATCACGTTGTTGAACGACCTCGCCACATAGGCGGTCAGGATACTGACCAGCACCCCGACCACGGTGGTCCACCGCCCCACCTTCAGGTAATGCAAGTCGGGTTTGTTGGGGACCAGGTAGCTCTGGTAGATATCATAGGTGAAGACCGTGTTGAAGGCGGAAACGTTCCCGGCCATGCCCGACATGAATGAGGCCATCAGTGCGGTCAGGCCCAGTCCCAGCACACCCACGGGCATGTAGTTCATTAAAAGGACCGGGATCACTTTGTCATAGTCCGTGTTCATGGTCCCCTCTTTCAGCGGAAGGGTCAGTTCGCCCATGTTGGTCAGCGCGACGGCGATCATTCCGGGGACGATGACCAGCAATGGCAGGAACATTTTCGGAAAAGCCCCCACCAAAGGTGTCTTGCGGGCGGCGCTCATGGAGCCAGCGGCCATGGCGCGCTGCACCACCAGGAAGTTGGTGCACCAGTATCCGAACGAGAGCACGAATCCCAGGCCCATGAGCACGCCGAACCATCCCACACCCATTGGATTGGCTTCAGCGTTGCCTGCATATTTCCATGAATGGATCATGTTTTCCGGCAACTGCGACTTGAGCCCTTCCCATCCGCCCAGGTCCACCAGGCCGATGATCACAAGCGGCAGGAATCCGATGACGATCAGAAAGAACTGGAGCACCTCGTTATAGATCGCCGAGGTGAGTCCCCCGAGCACCATGTACACAAGCACGATGATGGCCGAGATCAGCAGGTAGAAATCGAATTCCCCGATCCGGAGCCCCAGGATGTTCCAGTCAATGTTCAGCGGGAGGATCACCTCCGCCAGCAGGGCGAGCGCATACATGGATATACCGGAAGAAAAAACGGTCATGATGGCAAAGGCGAAGGCATTGAATCCCCTGGTCTTTTCATCGAACCTCAGCTTGAGGTACTCGGGTACAGAGCGGGCTTTGGAGCCGTAGTAGAACGGCATCATGAAAATGGCCAGGAAGATCATGGCCGGGATGGCGCCGATCCAGTAGAAATGGACCGTCATCATGCCGTATTTGGCCCCCGAGGCGGCCATGCCGATCACCTCCAGGGCTCCCAGGTTGGCGGAGATGAATGCCAGTCCGGTGACCCAGGCGGGGAGGGACCTTCCGGCTTCGAGAAATGCTGTGGCATTTTTCATGTACTTTCTCAACGCCCAGCCGATTCCGAGCACGAAGACAAAATAGATCAGGATGATCACCCAGTCGATGGTGCCCAGCGCGAATGTGGTTTGCATACGTTTCAGATTTGGTAAGTGATGTGATGGAAAAATGCACCTAAATGTATAAACTTAATTTGTGCGGACAAATTTTCGAAGCCCATATCATCACTCCCGGTCACCCGTTTTCAGCTCATTTTAAAATCGGTCTAAATAAGTCCCCTCTGTTGAACTTGTCTTGTTTAAGCGTTAATATTACACTTAAATTCAAAAACAGGATACAAGGCAATGTCCGCAACGACAATTGTATTAAAAGATCCTAACTCCACGAACGCTTCTAACTTACTAACGCTTTCATCATGGCAACACTTGACTGGATTGTGCTGGGATTGTTCGTCCTGGCGCTTGTAGGTATTATCGTCTGGGTTTTAAAGAAAAAGGATAAGGACACTTCCGACTACTTTCTGGCCGGCCGGGATGCCACCTGGCTTGCCATCGGGGCATCCATTTTTGCTTCCAACATCGGATCTGAACACCTGGTGGGACTGGCGGGGACCGGTGCAGAGAGCGGAATGGCCTATGCCCACTGGGAGATGCACGGGTGGCTCATCCTGCTGCTGGGATGGGTTTTCGTGCCCTTCTATGCCCGCAGCGGGGTATTTACCATGCCGGAATTCCTGGAAAGGCGGTACAATTCCAAATCCCGTTCCTTTTTATCCATCATCTCACTGGTGAGCTATGTGCTGACCAAGGTGGCGGTGACCGTCTATGCCGGGGGAGTCGTCTTCAAGGATGTTTTCAACATCGAATACATGAGGATCTTCGGTTACGAGGTGGATTTCTTCTGGGTGAGTGCCATCGGACTGGTCCTGCTCGCGGGATTGTACACGGTTCTGGGAGGGATGAAGGCAGTCCTTTACACTTCTGTGCTGCAAACCCCCATCCTGCTGGCCGGCTCGGTGGCCATTCTGGTGATCGGGCTCGTTCAGCTGGGGGGATGGAACAACCTGATGGAGATCGTCCGTTCGACCGACGCCACCTACCTGAACGACGCGGGTGAGGTGATTTACCGGTCCACCACCGACAGCATGGGCGATCTGATCCGATCGCGCCATGATCCCAAATACCCGTGGACCGGGGTGCTCCTGGGATCTGCGATCATCGGCTTCTGGTACTGGTGTACCGACCAGTACATCGTCCAGCGGGTCCTTTCGGGACGCGACCAGAAACAGGCAAGGCGGGGGACCATCTTCGGGGCTTACCTGAAACTGACCCCGGTGTTCCTGTTCCTGATCCCGGGAATGATCGCCTTTGCCCTCAGGCAGCAGGGGATGATGGATTTTGATTCCAATGACGCTGCGTTTTCCACCCTGGTGAAGGACCTGCTTCCAAAAGGATTTACCGGGATCGTGGTGGGAGGCATTCTGGCCGCGCTCATGAGCTCGCTGGCCTCGCTGTTCAACTCCTCGTCCATGCTTTTCACGGTGGATTTCTACCAGCGTTTCCGGCCGGGGGCCTCGGCGAACCATTACGTGGTCGTGGGCAGGATCGCCACCGTGGTCATCGTCATCCTTGGGATCCTCTGGATCCCGGTGATGCGGGGCCTGGGAAAGGTGCTCTACGAATACCTGCAGGATGTCCAGTCACTGCTGGCCCCGGGAATCGCCGCGGTATTCCTGCTGGGGATCCTTTCCAAACGGACCACCCCCACCGCGGGTTTTGTCGGCCTGGTGGTGGGCTTTACCCTCGGGATGCTCCGGCTGGGACTCAAGGTCTATTACGGTGGCGATGTGGGAGACGGGTTCCTGTACGACCTGGTGGTGGCCCCCAACTGGCTCCATTATGAGATCGCGCTTTTCCTGATCGTGATCGTTCTGATGGTGATCGTCAGTTCCTTCACGAAACCGGTGGATGCCACTAAGATCGAGGGGCTCTACTTCGGTTCGGCCACGGCCGAGCAGAAGGCAGTCAGCAGGGCCAGCTGGAACAAATGGGATGTGATCAACACGGTGATCATCCTGTCGGTGGTTATCGCATTTTACATCTATTTCTGGTAATCCCGAAACTGCCTGCGGATGGGTCCGGAGAAACAGCATTATTCCCTGCACCCCAAATTCCATGTGGCCGTTGACTGCATCGTATTCGGATTTGACGGCGGGGAGCTGGAACTGCTGATCCACAAGCGGAAGTTTGAACCTTACCTGGGGCACTGGTCCCTTTTCGGTGGATTCCTGAAAGAGCAGGAGAGCCTCACGGATGCGGCCAACCGGATCCTGAACGAGCTGACCGGACTGAAGAACATTTACATGGAGCAGCTGCAGACCTACGGGG
>DSDZ01000260.1 GCA_011048475.1 Bacteroides sp.
GTCGATCTCCTGTTTCTGCTGGTGTTGGATCATGGCCCCGGCAATCTCTTCCACCTCGCTTTTCCGGAATTCGAAATGCAGACCCTTCATGAGCTCCTTGTAGTTGGGCTTGAGCAATCTGATCTTCCTGTACAGCTGAAAGCTCCTGAATTTGGGATCCACCAGCACGGGGACCGTCACCTCGTCGGCAAGGCGGATCACGCGGGAGATCACCCCGGGCGCAAGCACCCCTTTGTCGTAATCCTGCAGGATGATGGCATCAATGCCGCCGCTCTCGAGCAGGCTGCTGATCAGCTCCATGAACTGGTTCTGGACCCTGGAAGCGAGGAAGCTGTCCATTTCCTCATCCACCCTGAGCAGGTGCTGGCTTCCACTGATGATCCTGGTCTTCTGCGTGGTGACGCGGTGCTCATCCACGATCAGCCCGATATCGGAGAGGTTCTGTTCCTCCAGCAGTTCCAGGAACAGTCTGCCGCGTTCATCGTCGCCGATGACCGAACAGAGGATGGGCACCGCCCCCATGGCCTTCACGTTCAATGCCACATTGGCCGCACCTCCCAGCCGGTTTTCATCCACCACCCCGGAAACAATGGGAACGGGTGCCTCCGGGGAAACCCTCCCCACCTTCCCCCACAGGTAGGTATCGATCATCACATCCCCGATCACAAGCACCCGCTGATCGGAAAACCGGCCGAAGAGTGACTGAAAATCCGTTGTTTCAAACATGTTTGTGAAAAAGTATGGCAAACGTACAGATAGTTTTGATTGAAAACAATACCCGGAGTTCATCATTTCAAACGGGATCCACGTCCACGGAAATACGGACGGACCTGTACACCTGGTTGGCGGCCAGCACGCCGAGTACTTCCCGGACAAGGTTCCTGGCCTTTTCATGGGAGGCCTCCCTTTCGATCTTCAGCAGGATCTGCTTGATGTACATGTTGTAAACTTTTCTCACCGGCGGATACTGGGGACCGAACACCCTGTGGGAAAAATATTTCCTGAGCTCCCTGCCCGCCACATCCGCCGTGCCGTCCAGGATGGAGGGGATGCGGTGGCGGAATGAGATGCGGATCAGCCTGGTGAAGGGCGGGTAGCCGAAATGCTGTCTCTCCTCCATCTGCTCCCTGTAGAGGCTTTCGTAATCATCCTTCAGCAAATGCCTGATCACCGGATGTTCCGGATCGAGGGTCTGGATCACCACCTTCCCCCGTTTTTTCCTTCTTCCTGCCCTGCCGCTCACCTGCGACATCAGCTGGAAGCTCCTTTCAAATGCCCTGAAATCCGGAAAATTCAGCATGCTGTCCGCATCCAGAACGCCCACCAGGCTCACATTCCCGAAATCGAGCCCTTTGGAGACCATCTGCGTCCCGATAAGCAGATCCACCTTCCCCTGTTCGATGCTGCGGATCACCTTTTCATAACCCTTTCCGGAGCGGATCGCGTCGGTGTCCATCCTGGCCACCCGGATCCCCTCGAAAACCACGGAGATCTCATCCTCGATCTTCTCGGTCCCGAATCCCTTCATGGACATGTTCGTGCCGCCGCAGGAGGGACACTGCGCGGGCATGGGCTCCCGGTGTCCGCAGTAATGGCATTCCAGTTTGCCGCTCTGCCGGTGAAATGTCAGGCTCACGTCACAACGTCCGCATTTCGGGATATGTCCGCAATCCCTGCAGAAAATGTAATTTGAGTACCCCCTTCGGTTCTGGAAAAGGATCACCTGCTCATGGTTCTCCAGGGCCTGGGTGATCCCTTCCATGAGCTTCGGCGTGAAATGGGACACCATCTGTTTCCGTTTCACGGCCTCCCTGATGCTGGCCACGACGATCTCCGGTTTCTCCACCGCCCCGAACCTGGAAGGGATGGCGGCATATCCGTATTTGCCGTTTCTGGCATTGAAAAGCGATTCGAAGGATGGGGTGGCGGTTCCCAGCAACACCCGGGCATCGTGGTACAGGGCAAGCACCTGTGCAGAATCCCTGGCATGGTACCTGGGGGCCGGGTCCTGCTGCTTGAAGGTGATCTCATGCTCCTCATCGATGATGACCAGTCCCAGCTCACTGAAGGGAAGGAAGATGGCACTGCGAACGCCGATCACCAGCCGGTAGGGTTCTTCATCGGTAAGGCCCAGCAGGTTCCGGTACACATGCACCCTGTCCGAATCACTGTAGCGGGAATGGTACACCCCCACCCGGTGCCCGAAGACCTGCTTGAGCCGGCCGATGATCTGCGCGGTCAGCGCAATCTCCGGAAGCAGGTAGAGAACCTGTCTATTCTGCCTGATCATCTCACCGATCAGGTGGATATACAGTTCTGTTTTCCCGCTGGAGGTGACTCCGTGCAACAAAACGGCCTGGTGCTGCCTGAACTGGTTCCTGACCGTATCCAGGGCGGCGGACTGGTCGAGGTTCAGCTGGAAGGGCTCCCGGGATTGGTCCCCACCGGCAGGATCTCCTTTTTTCATTTCTTCCCTGTCCGCCTGTCCCATGATCCCTTTATTCAGCAATGTCCGCAACGCCTCCGCTGCTCCCGGAATGGACATGATCAGGCTTTTCTGCACCCCGGTGTACGGATCTGTCTTTTGGGCCTCCCTGCTGTCCCATCCTGAAAGCTCCAGGTATTTCTCCACCACCTCCTTTTGCCTGGGTGCCCCGGAGAGCCGGTCCAGCAACCGGTGCAGGGCGGCTTCCGTGCGGTATTCATCCGTAAGTGTTATGTAGCTCACCGTCTTGGGAGTGACCGTGGTCCGCACAAATTCATTGATCTCGACGGCCCCTTTTTCCACCAGCAGTTTCAGGATCGCCGCCGGATCTTTACCCACCCCCGCCGCTTCCAGGTCCCCCAGAGTGATCTCCCCTTCGTCTCTTACCACTTCATACAGCAACATTTCCCGGCTGTCCAGCCTGCCCGCCCGGTCAAAGGAGGGATTGACCCTCACCCTGGATTCACTGTCGGGGCGGAGTCCGGAGGGAAGCGCCGCACGCATCACCTCGCCCGGGGTGCACATGTAATAGGAAGCCATCCATTCCCACAGTTTGATCTGATGCGGGGTGACCATGGGCCGGTTGTCCAGCAATTCCAGAATGGGCCTGGGAGTGAATGCTTTGGGGGGAGTGTTGTCCAGGGAATGGACCACGGCGGTGTAAATCCGTTTTTTTCCGAATCCCACCAGCACCCGGCTGCCGGCTGATATGGTCTCCACGAGTCCGGCGGGCACGCTGTAGGTATAAGTGCCTTCCACTGCCAGGGGCAGGATCACCCGGGCATACAGTGCGGACTTCTCCATGGATGGTTATTCCTTTAGACAGACAGGATCTCCACCATCTGCATCTCTTCCGGGTCCACTTTCTTCTTCAGTTTGATCACTTTCCGGAAGGGGACCAGATCCAGTTCCGAGTTATGGAACCCGACCATCACGCTCTTCTGGTCATCCATCAGGGCTTCCACAGCGGCATATCCCAGTTTGCTGGCACTCACCCTGTCGTATGCCGACGGTGTTCCGCCGCGCTGGATGTGGCCCAGGACGGAGACCCGTACATCGTAGTTCAGAAAATCTTCTTTTACGCTCTCTGCAATGGCAAAAGCACCGCCCGACTCATCCCCTTCGGCAACGATGATGATGTTGCTGGATTTTTTCCTTTTGAATCCCTTCTCCAGGTAATCTTTCAAATTCCTCACCTGGTCCTGCACCTCCGGGATCAGGATGGCTTCCGCTCCACATGCGATTCCGCTCTTCAGGGCGATAAATCCGGCATCCCTGCCCATCACCTCAATGAAAAAGAGCCTGTTGTGGCTTCCCGCCGTATCCCTGATCTTATCCACCGCTTCCACCACCGTATTGAGGGCGGTGTCATACCCGATGGTATAGTCGGTCCCGTATATATCGTTATCAATGGTCCCCGGGATCCCGACGAAAGGAATGTCATAATATTCGTCACAGAACACCCTGGCCCCGGTAAGGGTCCCGTCCCCGCCGATCACCACCACGGCATCGATGCCTGCCTCCTTCAGGCTCTCATAAGCCTGCCTGCGTCCCTCAGGCTCCATAA
>DSDZ01000253.1 GCA_011048475.1 Bacteroides sp.
CCATAAATAAGATCATCAGGTTCTGGCTGCATCACCGGGTATTGTCAGCGATATTGAAGCGAAGATGGTCGACAACACACCCTACCTGGGAGCCATTACGGATACTGCCCTGTATGGCAAACCGGCGCTGTACAGATGGAATGGTTCATCCTGGCAGGCATACGCGATTCTGTAAGTGTATTCAGCTGGGATGGCTCATCCTGGTCTTCGAATCTGACACCGGATAACCTTGGACCGGAAGACAGTCCTGCTGCCATCAGTATAGAAGTATTCAACAATGAACTTTATATGGCCATTGAGCAGCATCCGGAATATGATCTACAGGTTCTGAAATATAACGGAAGCACCTGGGATACCATCAGCAGCGATGGGGACGGGATGATCGCATCCGGTTCGGTGTATGATCCGAAGCTTGAAAATATCAATGGGACATTATACCTGCATTACAGAATAGATGATGTGCTATATATCCGGCACCTGGAGGGGACCGGCTGGGTCACTGACCTGGTGTGGGAACAGGAATGGCTCTCTGATATTGAACTGGTAAAATCAGCTTCTCAGCTGTACTTCAGCTCCGGGTCGGCTTCGAGCGACTTTGACGGGGGAGTCTATCGTGTGGACAACGCAACGATCGTAACCAGCCTGATTCCCGATGAACATAAGGAGTGGTTTACGATGGGGGCTATCGGCCTGACCGCGGATGCACCGGCTAAACCTGAAAAGGCCGAGATTACCTTAGAACTCTATTGCAATGTAATCAACGAATTAAGAGCATTGTTGATGGAGAATTACTGGGATCAGTTAAAAGGCAAAACCTATAAAGAGGCCAAAGATTTTCAAAAGAGTAATCCAGAATACATTGACTATCCGGAATATAAGGATACCAGAGAGGTGGTGGGCTCTTTTGCCATGAAAAAAGCAATGGAATAAATCCGGGATGATCCGTTGTTTTAAAGTGATCCTGTTTTTATTTTTTGTCTGTCCGGGGATCCGGGCTCAGACAGATGACCACTGGGTGGAGATCCCCCTGGTTGATACCATGAGGTATACATTGTTTGGCACGAAACACGTGCCCGATGGCCGTTATCCACCGGGCCATCTGTTCTGCAAATAGTTGATATCACCGGAGACAACAGGTGGGCCATCGTCATATCGATGCCCGACGAAGCCCCGGGCAGGGTAGAAACGCAGTATCGGGTCATTGACCTCATGAACAGGGAGGAAATATACCAAAAGATAAAAGATATATTCCCTCACCGATCTGCTGACGCCACATGGCATGGTAGAGACCTTTTTCCTGCATCAGTTTTTCGTGTGAACCTGTTTCACTGATTTTCCCTTTTTCCAGAACGTTGCATGTACCTGGATAATGCTTTCCTGAAGAAACCGGTACCAGGTTTTATTATTTTGATTTATATTGGGGGCGTTTTAAATCTCTAAACCCTGAAACGTCTATGGAAAATTCCTCCGAAGGCTATCACATTAGCTTCTTCAAACCAACGACCGAACGGGCCAGATACAACCGGAACATGGTGATCTGGCTCGTTTCCATCTGGTTCATTGCGATCTTTGGATTCCAGATCCTCTTAAAAGTCATCGGGAAACCTGTTCCCCAGGCTGAATACCTCAGTTTCGAGAATGCATGGAGCAATATTGACGGGGGCAACCATACCGGAGCTGACTTGCAGGAACTGGCTGCATCATGTCTTTCGGTCCTCGGAAAAATAACGTTGGCCCCGGAAGACAAACCGGTTCTGGACGATGCATTCAGCTGGTGTGTGTACCACCTCTCCCCGGAGGGGACACGGCAGGACCTTTTGAATGAAATCGTGAATTACAGGCAGACCAGTGCAGGCATCAGCACGATCGAGGATCCAGAATATATCCGGTCAAAATCCTTTTTGTCAGTAAAGATCAGTCCCCTGCTCGGCATTTCAGAATATGATGTAAGGAGAAACATCATTCCTTTTGCCCTGGAAGCGGAGGGGATGGGAGAGATGAAGCCCGAAACGAAAGGCAATCTGCCGGCGGTTATGGAAAAATACCTGGTCCATAACCAGTCGGTCCTTACCGATATCAAATTCCTGGGATTTCCCTTTCACTATTTCTACACGGCGGTATTCCTGCTGATATTGTTCGTGGGACTGTGCTGGCTTTACTGTGTGAGAATCGATGCCAGGAACAAGAAACTGGGATTTTCCGATTAACCCTCCAAAGATTCTGAAAGATGAAAAAGAGATATATTCCATTGCTTCTGGCGTTCGTCCCCTCCACACTGCAGGCTGCTGCGGCCGCCACCGAACTTGAGGGGAGCTTCAAGGTCGGCCCGGCGATCATCCTGATTGCCATCCTGGTCCTGTTTGTGATGATCGGGATCTTCTTCAGGGCCAAAGACACCACCGATTTTTATGCCGCCGGCCGAAGCATATCCAGGGTCGGCTCCGGGATGGCCATCGCCTCCAACTGGATGAGCGCGGCTTCTTTTTTGGGGATGGCCGCGTTGATGTACGGATCCGGATACCACGGACTGGCCTATGTGGTCGGGTGGACCGGCGGGTATGTGCTCCTGCTGATCCTGATGGCGGGCCAGATCCGCAGGTATGGTAAGTACACCGCCGCCGACTTCATCGGTGACCGCTATTACTCTCAGTCGCTCAGGGCGGTGGGGGCGGTGATCGCCATTTTGATCTCAATTGCATATTGCGTAGGGCAATTTGGAGGCATCGGCCTGATGTTCCGCTGGATCCTGGGTCTGAACTACGGGTTGTCCGTGATCATCGGGGGGGCGGTCGTTCTGACTTACACGCTCATCTCGGGCATGCTGGGGGTGACCAAGAACATGCAGGTCCAGTATGTGATCATCATCCTGTCGTTCCTGATCCCCCTGTTCATCCTGACAGCAAAGTTTGATTATTTCTGGCTTCTGCCACAGATCGGCTACGGCTCGGTGGTCACCGATGTGATCCAGGGGGTCCCGCTGTCCGAAAGCAGGCAGCTTGTCAATTCCCTCGGCCACGAGTTTGCCATGGTCCCTGCCCCCGAGTTTGCCATGCCCTGGGATCCGGCGAGCGGCCAGACTTTTTTCCAGTGGATCGCCATCGCCTTCTCATTGATGATCGGTACGGCAGGTCTTCCCCATGTCATCCAGCGTTTCTACGTGGTTCCCAAGTCCAGTGATGCCCGTTGGTCGGTGGTGTGGGGATTGTTCTTCATCTGTATCCTCTACTGGAGCGCTCCCGCTTATGCTGCCTTCGGAACGATCCTGTCGGCCAATCCGGAGGTGGGGAAACTGGCCAAGGATGCGATCGTCGTGTATACCGCGCAGCTGGGTTCCGTGCATCCGCTTATCGTTGGACTCCTTGCAGCGGGAGGCGTGTCAGCTGCCTTTTCCACTGTTTCGGGGTTGCTCGTGGCAGGCTCTTCCGCATTTGCACACGATCTGTATGTAAAAGTGATCCATCCGACGGCCAGGCCCAAGAGCCAGCTGATCGCGGCCCGTCTGGGAACGATCCTCATGGCGGTGATCGTGACCCTGCTCGCCCTGAAGAACTGGGCCCTGATCGGTCAGCTGGTCGCCGTGGCCTTCTCCCTGGCCGGCTGTACCATCTTCCCGCTGTTCCTGCTGGGGATCTGGTGGAGCGGCTCCAACAAGCAGGGGGCCATTGCGGGGCTCATTGCCGGGGGACTGGTCTCGGTCATTGCCATCACCTACTTTATTGCGGGAAGAGAAGGGCTGGAGCTTCCGTTCCACGACTTTATCAGTTACTGGCTGGAGGCATGGTATTTTGCCATTTTCGGCGCTCCGCTGTCGATCATCGTGCACATCGTGGTGGCAAAACTGACCAAACCCACCCCGGTTGAGATCCGGAAATTCCTGATCGAAAACGTTCATTCTTAATGATGCAGATGAAGGATAACAAAACCAGGGCCCTCATCATCATGATGACGGTCCTGGTTTTTGCCGGTATTGTGATCGCATGGATTTACTACGGGGGGATCAACCGGTCGGTCGATCCCAGGATCAGGGGTGCCCGGGAATTATACGAAAA
>DSDZ01000343.1 GCA_011048475.1 Bacteroides sp.
CCGAGGGACCCTGTTGGCTGGACGGTAAGCTTTATTTCTCCAATATGTATTTCGAGGCTGATTGGACGGGTGATCCCGGAAAAAGCAGCATTGTCGAAATGGATGCAGATGGGGATTACCACTATATCTCAGCTGGTAAGATGCAGTCCAACGGGCTGGCAGCCCTGGACAACGGGAACATGGCCGTTTGCGATATGTTTGGCCACCGGATTGTTGAGATGACACCCGGAGGAAAGATTGTTGGCATTCTTGCGGAAAGCTATCAGGGGAAGCCCCTCGATGGACCGAATGACCTGGTCGTTGATGCACAGGGAGGGATCTATTTCACCGATCCCCAGTTCACTCCGGATTCAGATAAGAACCAGCCTGGCCGCAGTGTGTATTATCTCAATCCGGAGGGTGATCTCATCAGGGTCATTGAGCCCGACGAGTTTGCCATGCCCAACGGTGTGATCCTGAGTCCGGACGGAAAGACACTTTATATCAATAATACCTATGATGACGAAGATTGGTGGAATGTTGACAGCGACAAAGATGAGTTTGTGTGGGCCTATGACGTGAATGATGATGGCACAATATCTAATGGACGGCCTTTTGCGAAGCTCTTCCTCACCGAGGATGTGCTGGATAGGATGGGCAAAACAACCAATGCCGACGGCATGGCCATTGACCAGAGAGGGAACCTGTATGTGGCCACCCTGGCAGGACTACAGATATTTAACGATGAAGGTGTGTTTGTCGGGATCATCAACTTTCCCACCTTCCCGGTATCCGTCTGTTTTGGAAATGAGGACATGCAAACCCTGTATGTAACCAGCTATAATCGTATTTACAGGATTAAAACCAGGATGAAGGGATACATCCAGCACAAATAACCAGCGTATCATTTAGTAGAGATAACATCATGAGACAAAAAGGATTTCACCAGAGCAGGCGAGATTACCTGCGATCAATCGGGTTGGGGGCCATGGGTGGTATGTGTCTGGGCATGTCCCGGGGATGTACCAGCCGTGCAGGGGATACAATTGGTACCGGGATTCCGGGAGAGGCGTTGTTCAGGAAAAGGGAAACCCCTGCCAAGGTAAGCCTGGTTAAAGGAGAGAGCCGTCGCGAGATTGTCTACCAGTCGTTGCTGAATATCAAGGATGACATCGTCAGGGCTATCGGAAAGAAAAGTGTACTGATCAAACCCAACATGGTCCTGGCAGATAGACGAGGCTGTGAAACCCCCCCGGATGCGGTACGGGGCGTTCTGGATTTTTTACAGGAGCACACGAAAGCAAAGATCATTGTCGGGGAGTCCACGGCGGACAGGAAGATGACAACAATGGAGTGTTTTGAAGGTTACGGTTATTTTTCTGTGCGGGATGAATATCGTGTCGAACTGGTCGATCTGAATAAACAACCCTGGGAGCAGCGGTTTATTTTTGGCAAAGACAACACCCCGGTTCCCATCCGGGTCAACAGTGCACTCATGGATCCCGGTGTATTTCTCATTTCGGTCCCCCGGATGAAAGTCCACTGCCACGCCTATGTGACCCTTTCGCTGAAGAATGTATTGATGGCCGCACCTGTGAACGATTATACGGAGCCTGAAAAAGGGTGGACGAACGGAGATAAATATGCGATGCATGTAACTCCCGAATTTTCGCTCAATGATCCTCTTTTTTACAACATGTTCTTGTTGAGCCATCATGTGTTTCCCGACCTGGCGGTGATCGATGGTTTTGAAGGAATGTCGGACCGGGGGCCTGCCGGGGGGAGGATGGTGGATTCACATGTGGCCGTGGCCAGTCTGGATGCCCTGGCCGCTGATGTTACGGGCACAATGGTAATGGGGCTTGATCCGACAATCCCTCCCTATTTAAATTTCATAGGCGCGGCAGGCCTGGGACAGGGAGATCCGGAAAAGATACATTTCATCGGTACCCCCCTGGATGACTGTATTTACCAGTACAGGGCCTGCAGGAATTTCGAAGAGGCAGGTAAATCTGCGGTAACGGTCCCGGAACTGTTCTGTCCGGGCAAAGATCCTCTGATTCATGAAGCATAAGAAGTATCTGATATTCTGTGTCATACTGTTCGTTTTTGGGACCATTGTGATCAGCTCCATATTGATGCTGAAGGGGAGGTCTCCAGCCGGGCCCCTTCTGATCCTATTTTTCATATGTCTGGCCCTCTATTTCATGGGTCATCATACATTGAAGCAGTATGCATTTACCATATGGGTTTTTGCGGCCGTGTCCGCTTCGATGATCTACCCCTCCGCGTTCGACACATGGTTTGGAAAGGATCTTTCCATTCTGATCGTACCGCTGATACAAATCATTATGTTCGGGATGGGCACGACTTTGAACATTCATGATTTTGAGCGGGTTTTTAAGATGCCCGTCCCGGTACTGATCGGAGTCATTCTCCAGTTTCTGGTCATGCCTTCAGTAGCCATTGGCATTGTATTCCTGTTCGGATTCGAGCCTGAGATCGCCGCGGGGATCATTTTGATCGGATCCTGTCCGGGAGGTGTGGCTTCCAACCTGATGGCTTACCTGGCCAGGGGGAATGTGGCCCTGTCGGTGACGATGACATCCTGTTCCACACTGCTGTCACCGGTGATGACCCCTTTGCTGATGAAAATGCTGGCAGGCAGGCTTGTTCCCATCAACTTCATGGAGATGATGTTTTCAATTCTGAACATGATCATTGTTCCCATCCTGGCGGGTCTGCTGGCGAACACCATTCTCTACGGCAAAGGCAGATGGGTAAAACAACCTGTCTGGCTCCTGGGACTTGCTGCATCAGGGATCATTCTTGCGCTGCTCAGCATGCGACTGGACCCTTCTGTTCTGGGTTCCTTCTCTGCCATTAAGGGAGGATTGGTGATCGGATTTGCCCTGATCGGAATCGTTTCTCTTGCCAAACTCCTGATAGGGCTGTTCAAAGGCCCCTCCAATTGGATGGACAGGGTATTGCCCGTGGTATCCATGGCAGGTATCTGTTATATCATTGCGATTATCACTGCCCGCAGCAGTGAAAAACTGCTTACAGTGGGACTCCTGCTGGTGGGTGCATCCATACTTCATAACCTGACCGGGTACCTGCTGGGCTACTGGTTGTCACGACTTTTCAGGCTGAAAGAAAAGGATTGCCGCACCGTGGCCTTCGAGGTGGGAATGCAGAACGGAGGAATGGCCTCGGGACTGGCAATGAGCGTGCTGAAAAGTCCGCTGGCCGCTCTGGCGCCTGCTATCTTCGGCCCATGGATGAATGTTTCCGGATCCGTTCTGGCTACCTACTGGAGCAGTAAACCGGAAGAAAAAAGAAGATCACTGATTTCTGATGAACCTGTTAAAAATTAAACAATGAAATTGAATTACCTCATCACTATTTGCATGCTTTTCGTGCTCACTCCTTCACCTCTGTTTTCAGAGACAGGCAGGTGGGAACAGGAGTTATCCGGGGATGGCTGGCAGCTCTGGCTCGATCAATCCGCCCTGTGGTACCATGATGATATCTATCTTCCCCCG
This sequence comes from Bacteroides sp., assembly GCA_011048475.1. GTDB lineage: Bacteria > Bacteroidota > Bacteroidia > Bacteroidales. The sequence continues at coordinate 3,525 of DSDZ01000343.1, forward strand.
GTCGACGTGTCTGCACTGCCGGTAAATCCTCCTACCGGGGGATGGGAGAGGTTATACGGTGCGGAGCGGCTCACGGTAGCTGTTCCCGGGACCGTTGAAGAGCATTACTGGGGAGCTATAGGAGGGAGCATTCCTGATGTGGGGGGTGATTATGTGGGCGTTTCCTGGTGGAGCAGGAAATTCACACTCGATCCCATCCTTGAAGGGAAACGCATAACGCTTCATTTCGAATCTGTCAATCTGCGGGCGGAGATTTTTGTAAATGGCAGACTTTCAGGATATGACGTGATAGGGAATACCCCCTTTGAGGTGAACATCACGAATGCCGTGAAATTCGGTGAAGAAAACAGACTAGACGTGCGTATTACTGACCCTGTAGGGAATTTCTCATGGAATGATAACATCCTGATGCGTTGGGGTAAGAACCTGATCCCCGCCGTTCATGGCTTCGGTGGCATAACGGGTCCCGTGACACTCCGCGCCACCGACCAGGTGGTGGTGGAGGATGTATATGTTC
>DSDZ01000342.1 GCA_011048475.1 Bacteroides sp.
AAACGGGATCAACCAGATCACCTATGACTCGGACAGGCTGATCCCCGGCATCCGCTCTTTCTTCGAGGTGAGTTACCTGACCGAGAAGGCGCTGGACTTTTACGGGTTCAACGGCTACGAGGCCGTATACGATCCCGGTTTCGAGGCGAGCCTGGACGGGGATGGTTTTGCCAACAGGCTCTATTACAGGTATTCGAGGCAGCTTTTCAGGGTGAAGGCCGATTTCCAGGGGGAGATCCTCGGACAGAAATTCCGCTGGCTGGGAGGGATCGCCTATTACGGGAATTCCATCGATTCGGTGGATGTGGATGCACTGAACGAAGGGAAGGAGGAGGACCTGCTTTCGCATAACTCGCTGTACGGAAATTATGTGGAGTGGGGACTGATCCCGGAGGACCAGGCGGGCGGGGGAGGTCATACCCTGCTGAAAGCGGGACTGGTGTACGATACGAGGGACAATGAGCCCAATCCTTACAGGGGGATCTGGACGGAGATGCAGCTCCATTATGCGCCTGCCTTCCTGAGCAATACAGATTACAGCTATACCCGGTTCGTGTTTACCCACCGGCAGTATTTCACGCTCATACCGGAATGGATGAACCTGGCCTACCGGCTCTCCTACCAGGGAAAGCTCACCGGTGAGATGCCATTCTACATGCAACCGTACCTGTTCAACACGGCTCCCAAGCTGACCACCGACGGGGTGGGTGGTTCAAAAACAGTCCGCGGGGTCCTGCGTAACCGGATCGTGGGGGACGGATTTGCCTACGGGAACATCGAACTGCGGGGGAAGATCCTGAGGACCACCGTGCTGAACCAGAACCTCTACATTGCACTTTCCGCATTCCTGGACGGCGGGATGGTGACCCAGAAATACAAGTTCAACACCGGTGACCTGCCGGAGAACCTGCCGGCAAACCTCCCGGAGCAGATCATTGATCCTGACGCGAAGGAGATCCCGCACCTGGGTTTCGGGGGCGGCATTCATTTTGCCCTGAACCAGAATTTCATTGTCACGGTGGATTACGGCTTTGCCGCCCGGAAGGAGGATGGGGATACAGGTCTCTACATCAACCTGAATTTCCTGTTCTAGAACCGGTCTACCTCCTTTGAGAACTGCCTGAGGAACCGGAGCATGAACCGGTGGCGCTTCCTGGCAATTTTTTTGCCCGTGGAAGTATTCATCAAATCCTTCAGCTTGAGGAGCTTTTCATGGAAATGGTTGATGGTGGGGGCCGCCGATGCATGGTACTCCGATGGATCCGTGTACTCCCGCAGGGGTACTCCGGGATCGTGGATGGGCCTGTTTTTGAATCCCCCGTAATTAAAGGCCCTGGCGATCCCGACGGCTCCCATGGCATCCAGCCGGTCGGCGTCCTGGACGATCCGGAACTCAATGGAGCGGATCTGATCCTGGGGCATGCCGCCCCGGTAGGACACATGCCGGATGATGGAACGGATGTGCCCGGCCCTCTCCCTGTCGAGCCCGCATCGGATCAGAAAATCGAAGGCCATCTCCGCACCCTTCTCCTCATCCCCGTCGTTGAACTTGGGATCCGAAACATCGTGCAGGAGGGCGGCCAGTTCAATTGTCAGCCGGTCTCCCTGTCCCTCGCGTTCCCGGATCAACATGGCCATTTTCCATACCCGCCGGGTGTGGGACCAGTCATGCCCGCCCTCGGCGCCCGCAAGCTGCTCCCTCACAAAGGCAATGGTCTTTTCGATAACAGGATCGTACATTGTTGGGTGGCTATTCTTTCGACTTTCGACTAACGATTGCTTGCGAAGCAAGCCCCTACACCATCCCCGCAAACCCCATAAAAGCCAGGGCCATCAGTCCGGCCACGATAAAGGCAATGGGAACCCCTTTCATCCGCCTTGGCACATTGAGCAGGTCCAGCTGTTCCCTGATCCCGGAGAAGGTGATCAGGGCCAGTCCGAATCCGACCGCGTTCCCGATGGCAAAGACGGTGCTGCCCAGCAGGTTGAAATCCTTCTGGACCGCCAGCACCGCCACGCCCAGCACAGCGCAGTTGGTGGTGATCAGGGGGAGGAAGATGCCCAGTGCCTGGTAGAGCGGGGGACTGATCTTCTTGAGGATGATCTCCACCAGCTGGACCAGGGAGGCGATCACCAGGATAAAGGTGATGGTGCGCATGTAGGTGATGTCGAAGGGGACCAGGATCCCGTGGTAGATCAGGTAGGTCACCAGGGTGGCGATGACCATGACAAAGGTCACCGCACCGGTCATTCCCAGGGCGGTCTCCACCTTGCCGGATACACCGATGAAGGGACAGATCCCCAGGAACTGGTTGAGCACGATGTTGCTGACGAATACAGCGGCGATGATGATCAGAACATATTCCATGGTCAGGCAGTTTTTTCTTTCAACATGTTGGCCAGAAGGATCAGGTATCCCAGGGCGATGAATGCACCGGGGGGCAGGATGAAGAGCAGCATGCCATCACCGCTGATCATCTTCATCCCGAAAAAGGCCCCGCTGCCCAGGATCTCCCTTACCGCTCCCAGGATGGTCAGGGCCATGGTGAATCCCAGCCCCATACCCATTCCGTCCACCACAGAGGACCATGTACTGTTCTTGGAGGCGAATGCCTCGGCCCTGCCGAGCACCACACAGTTCACCACGATGAGGGGGATGAACAGTCCCAGTGCATCGAACAGCACGGGTACGTATCCCTTCATCACCAGCTCCACGATGGTCACGAAGGAGGCGATGATCACGATAAATGCGGGGATCCTCACCTTGTTGGGGATCACGTTCTTCACCAGGGATACCACCAGGTTGGACATGACCAGCACGAAGGTGGTGGCCAGTCCCATCCCCAGTCCGTTTACAGCCGAGGTGGTCACCCCCAGGGTGGGACAGAGCCCCAGGAAGAGGGCGAAGACCGCGTTCTCCTTGATGAAGCCCTTGCTGAAGTTTTTCCACTGATCCATAAGCTAGTCGTTAGTCAGAAGCTGAGAGGTTCATGAATGCGTCATATGCCCGCTGCACCGCGTCGCAGTATGCCCGGGAAGTGATGGTGGAGGCGGTGATGGCATCCACGTCGCCCCGGTCCTTTTTCACAGAGAGTTTAAATATGGCCGGATCCTGTCCCCTGAACTGTGCGCTGAAATCCGACTTGTCCTGTTCCATCTTGTCCCCCAGTCCGGGGGTTTCGGCGTGACTGATCACGGCAATATCCAGGATTGTCCCGTCGGGTCTGAAACCGACCATCAGTTTGAATTTTCCGCTGAATCCTTCATTGGTGAAGGTTTCCACCGCAACGCCGGTCACCTCGTCCCCCTTCCTGGCCGTATAAAAATAGAGGGTGTCCCCGTCGACGTATTTCTTTGCCACCTCCTGTGTGGGTTCATTGTCGAATGCGGGCACCACCATCCGGATCGCCTCGTTCTTGCGTTTCAGTTCGGCCAGCCGGATGGGCTCTTTCGTGAGCGAGTAAACCGACCCCAGCAGTCCGGCCGCCACAAGGGTCACCAGGAACAGGGTCAGCACCATGTTCAAAAAGGTAGATTCTTTCTTAGCCATGGGCCACCTCCTTTCCAAATCTTGCCGGTTTGATGTATTTGTTCAGCAGCGGGGTGAATCCGTTGAAAATCAGGATTGCGAACTGCACCCCTTCGGGATAGGCACCGAAGATCCGGATCAGCACGGTGACGATCCCGATCCCCGCCCCGTAGATAAGCATTCCCCTGCCGGTCATGGGCGAAGTGACATAGTCGGTGGCCATGTAGATCGCCCCCAGCATGAGTCCCCCGGTGAGCAGGTGGAAAACAGGACTGGCAAAGCGGTCGGGATTGACCAGCCAGAGGATCCCGGTGAACACAAAGACCGTTCCCAGGATGGAAACGGGGATATGCCAGGTGATGATCTTCCTGTAAAGCATGTAACACATGCCGATGAGCAGGGCGAAAGCAGCCACCTCCCCGGACGAACCTTTCATGTTCCCCAGAAAAAGCTGGAGGAATGAGGGCAGTTCCGCGAGGATCTCCCCCGCCGGCCTGGTGGCAACCCCTTCC
>DSDZ01000503.1 GCA_011048475.1 Bacteroides sp.
CGATTTTAGATTTTGATTTTTAAAACTGCGCTTTCGGCAACTATTTCCTCACCCAAGGTTAGTTTAACACTGCTCTTTTTTCTAAATCCGATCTCAAATCCGCCAATCAGCGGATTTTATTACCGCGTGATTGATTTACACAACTTAATTTTTAACAGATGAACATTTATGTAGGAAACCTTGATTTCAAGGTAAATGAGCATGACCTGGAAGAGGTATTTGAGGAGTATGGAACAGTGAGTTCCGCCAAGATTATCACCGACAAATACAGTGGCAGAAGCAGAGGCTTTGGCTTTGTCACCATGGAAAGCCAGGATGAAGCGAACAAAGCAATCAAATCACTGAATGGAGCTACGTATGAGAATAGGGAGCTGGTGGTCAACGAGGCCAAACCGAGGAAAGAGAACAACAACAGGTATTAATACTGAAACCATGACAAAAGGAAAAGTAAAATGGTACAACGAGGTCAAAGGTTTTGGCTTCATTGCCACCGAAAAAGGAGAGGATATTTTCGTTCACCGTAGCGGCCTTTCCGGTTCTTACAGGGGACTTCAGCCTGATCAGGATGTGACATTCGAGATCGAAAAAGGCGAAAAAGGCCTGTTTGCAACCAATGTGAAGACAGTATAACAATCTCTGAAGCCGGCATGCAAAGGTACGCCGGCTGATCCCGGATCAGACCGGGTATATATTGATACCCGTTCCCGCCCCTGTGGCCGGAACGGGTTTTTTTGCCCCCTCCCGCCCCCGTGGCCGGAACAGGTTTTTTTTTGCCTGTTAACCGGGTAAAGACCCTGAATATTTGGTACATTTATATACTTCATCATACATCCTTAATGATCATATATCCGTCATGAAAATTCTGTTCGCTGCTGTTCTCGCTCTTTTCCTGGGAGTTGCACTGACCACTCCGAAAAACCATCCCGGTTTACCAGGAAACCGGACCGCTTCCCTGCAGGAGGCTGCAGATACGACAAAAGACCATTCCCAACATATGGCCGGACAGTATGCCACTCCGCAGGCGGTGACTGTAAAATGCCTCAGCTGTCACGAGGGAGTCGACCGGGATATCATGAAGACCAGGCACTGGAACTGGCTGGGTGATGAATTCACGGAGGACGGGAAACGCATAAGGCTCGGGAAACAGAACATCATCAACAATTTCTGCATCGCCGTGCCTTCAAACTGGCCCCGCTGCACCAGCTGCCACATCGGATACGGATGGAAGGACGAGACCTTCAATTTCAACAACGGAAGAAACATTGACTGCCTGATCTGTCACGACAAAACGGGCACCTATAAGAAAACCCCAACCGGGGCGGGGATGCCCGATCCGTCGGTGGACCTGGTCAAGGTGGCAAAAAGCGTGGGCAGGTCATCCATCAGTAACTGCAGCATCTGCCACTTCAACGGCGGAGGTGGCACGGGAGTGAAACACGGCGACATGGACGGCAGCATGATCGATCCGACGTCTGACATTGATGTGCACATGGGGAAGGTCGGTTTTACCTGCGCCAGCTGTCACGCGGGAGAAAACCACCACATCCTGGGTGCAGGTCACGGCTCCATGGAAACCGGTACAAACCACATCTCCTGCACCGGTTGCCACGGCGAAAGACCGCATGCCCGGAAGATCGTCAACGACCACGACAGAACGGTGGCCTGCGAGACCTGCCACATCCCTGCATTCTCCAGGGAAGAACCCACGAAAACCTGGTGGGACTGGTCCACCGCCGGAAATAAAAGGAGAACTGTCCAACTGGATGAATTCGGCATGCCGGACTATGACGTCATGAAAGGAGATTTTGCCTGGGAGAAAGATGTGGTTCCGGAATACATGTGGTACAACGGGAAGGCCGATTATTACCATATCGGGGATACATTCAATCCTGAAAAAAACCTGAAGCTGAACACGCTTGAAGGCAATATCGGAGATGAAACGGCAAAGATCTTTCCCTTCAAGGTAATGCGGGGAAAACAGCCATATGATTCAAGGAATAAGTACCTGATCGTTCCCAAACTGTTCGGGCCGGATGGATACTGGAAGACCTACAACTGGGACAGCGCATCGGAAATCGGCATGCGGGAAATCAACCTGCCTTATTCCGGCAGATACGGCTTTGTGGAAACGGAAATGATCTGGCCAATCAACCACATGGTGGCTCCGGTCGCCCAGACCCTGAAATGCAGGGCATGTCATCTGACCGGTAATTCCGGGCGACTCGACTGGAACCAGCTGGGATATGCGGGCGACCCCATAAAAACAGGCGGAAGGTTCAAGTAGCCAGAGGGGATGTGGGTTACCATCTTCTGGATCCCCAAAAAACCAGGGACAATTTGCCAAATCCAGCAGGAAGGTAATTGTCCATTGTGCCCAGATCGGCAGACCCCGCGCTGCTGAATGTCCTGCATGAATCCCGGCTAGCGAATTGCTTTTAACGAGCTCCTCTACACGACGGTTGGCTTCCGTCAGACTTACTTCTCGTTTCATTTGACTTCTCGTTCAATTGACCTCTCGTTTCAACTGACCTCTCGTTTCAACTGACCTTTCGTTTCATATGATAGAGGTGGCGGCTCTCACCAGTCCATGTAATCACAATACCGGTTGAAGCGACGACCGGTGTTAACGCTTTGGATCCTGACAATCCGGGATTCAATGGACTGTTCACCCTCTATCCCAATCCGGTGGAAGATTATCTGTTTCTCGCGTTCCACCTGGACCAACCCGGTGACTACATCATCAGGATCACCGATGTCCTGGGAAGGGATCTTCTGATCCTGGACCAGAGAACCATCCAGCCGGAGCAGGTCATTGAACTCAATCTTTCAGAGTATATACCTGCTCCTTATTTTCTTCAGATCGAATCCCCAGATCAGAAAACACGCAGGTGTTTCCCAGTACAGAAGATAGATTGAATTGCGTGTATACCATTATTGCCATTGATGAAGAACTAACCAAAAATATCACCCATGAAAAAGAAATTATTAATACCCAAATTATGCATTCTTCTTGCATTTCTTTCCGCTTCTACTCTCTTTGCACAAGTTACTCCCGGGATTCCTCCTGAGGGAATCATCTACCAGGCTGAAGCCAGGCAAGCTGACGGAAAGCTTCTTACAAACAAGGAACTTGAAGTTAAAATTGAGATTCTTGAGGATTCTCCCGATGGCACTCCGGTCTGGGAAGGAAATTATGTCGTATATACAGACAAATATGGGTTGTTCACTTTGATGATTGGTGAAACATCCAGCAGCACTTATAATTTCGAGGATATCGACTGGGAAAATCATGCCCATTTCCTCAAAGTCCAGCTGTATGACGGCAAAACATGGCTGAACCTTGGAACTACCCAGTTTCTATCGGTTCCTTACGCAATGCATGCAAAAACCGCATCGAATGCTTTCAACGCGATTGAAACAGACCCGGTATTCCAATCCTCAAATGCTTTTTGGATTACTTCAGTGAATATTACAAGTTGGAATACTGCCTATGGATGGGGTGATCATTCTTTAGCTGGTTATTTAAAAAATGAGCTCGATGCCGATCCAACCAATGAGCTGCAGAATTGGAGCAATCTGCCTGATATTCCTGCAGATATTGCTGACGGGGACAATGTGGACGATGCCGACGCCGATCCAACTAATGAAATTCAAGAATTGAGTATAGAGGGAAATCTACTGAGTATATCTGATGGAAACACAGTCCTCTTGCCTGATTATATAACGGTAATAGGCTCATATTACTACGGTGATATGGATAATGACGGGTATGGAAATGCGTTTAACGCTTTATGGCTGCCTCAGCAGATAACACCACCAGCTGGATACATAACCAATGATGCAGATTGTAATGACGATGATGGTGATATTAATCCGGATGCGATTGAAATAAACGATGGGATAGACAATGATTGTGATGGGGAAATTGATGAAGATCCTGCCTCTGGTGTAAACGCAGGTGAAGCGAGATATTTAGATTTTAATCTAGTAGAAGGTGTTGCTTGTTTATATCCGGTGGAGACTCTTGATA
>DSDZ01000251.1 GCA_011048475.1 Bacteroides sp.
ATCAAGAACAGACTGGAACATTTTATCAGCCGCAGGGCCATGGATATCCATGCGGCGGAGGCAACCATCGACCTGCTGTACAGGGAAGGAATGGTCCGCCTGCCCTCGGATTTGTACCATCTGGATTACGAATCGGTGGTGCAGCTGGAACGTTTCGCAGAAAAGTCGGCAAAAAAGCTGCTTCAGAGCATCGAAGACTCAAAGCAGGTCCCATTCCACCGTGTGCTCTATGCCCTGGGGATCCGGTACGTGGGAGAGACAGTTGCCCGGAAGCTGGCAGAAGCCTTCGGGAGCATGGAGGATCTGATGCAGGCCGGGAAAGAACAATTGACGGAGGTGGATGAGATCGGTGAACGGATCGCCGAATCGGTGGTCTCATTTTTCTCGGATCCGCAGAACCGTGAAATGATCGGGGAATTGAAGGAGCAGGGTCTGCAGTTCAGGATGGAGAAGAAAGAGGAGGCCGCGGGGAATACACTTGAAGGAAAGACCTTCGTGATCTCCGGGGTGTTCGAAAAGCACTCCAGGGAGGAGCTTAAAACCCTGATCGTGCAACACGGGGGCCGCAACACGGGATCGGTCAGCAAACAAACTGATTATATCCTGGCCGGAAGGAACATGGGACCTGGTAAACTTGAGAAGGCACAGGAACTTGGCATTTCCATCATCTCCGAAGAAGAGTTCCTGTCCATGATCGCCCGTTCCTAATCCTGGATGCTATCGTTTAAAATTGTATTTTTGTCCAGATCATGGCAACACTCGCGGAGAAAATCGGCTGGTATCTCCTGAACAGGAAGAAGAAAGGAATTGAGCGGGTGGTCCGCGTGCACAATTTCGATACGGCAAAATCCGCTGTCATTTTGTTTCATACGGGCGATGTCAATTCCTTCCCGGTCATCAAGCAGTTCAGGAAATTCGTTGAAGATAAAGGGATCAGGTGCGCCGCCTTCGGTTATGTGCCCGAAAAAGAGATCCCGCAGGAGATGCTTTTCCGGAAGAATTATTCCTTCATCACCCGGAAGGACCTTAACTGGTACCGGAAACCCGGAGGCGAGGCTGTTGATTCCTTTTTCAGGGAGGATCCGGATATGCTGATCGATTTTACCTTTCAGGTAATCCTGGAACTGCAGTTTCTGGTCCGGTTATCCACTGCCAGGTTCAAAATCGGCTGCTACACCGATTTGCCGAACGACTATGACCTGATGATCAATCTGTCCGGAAAGGAATGTGAGATCGGATATTTCGCGGAACAGGTAAAGCACTACATTTCCATGTTGAATCCTTCATAATAGCACGTCATGGTACCCCAGAAACATTTCAGAGGAACAGGTGTCGCGATGGTTACCCCCTTCAACCGGAATGGTGAGGTGGATCTTCAGAAGCTTGCCGATCATGCCGACAGGCTCATCAGAAACGGCGTCAATTACCTGGTGGTTTTGGGAACAACCGCCGAAACCCCCACCCTTTCGGCCGGTGAAAAAAAGGAAGCGGTCCGGAGCGTGGTGGAAGCAGGCGGGGGGAGGGTCCCGGTCATCGTGGGAGCAGGCGGCAATGACACCCGCGCGATCGTCGAATCGGTCAGGTCCATGGATCTGAGCGGGGTGGACGGTTTGCTGAGTGTGGCACCCTATTACAATAAACCGACGCAGGAAGGAATGTACCAGCATTTTTCGGCCATCGCAGCAGTCTCGCCCGTTCCCGTTGTCTTGTACAATGTTCCCGGCAGGACCGGATCGAACATTGCCTCCGGAACGGTCCTCCGGCTTGCCCACGACTTTCCGGGAACGATCGCGGCTGTAAAAGAGGCATCGGGTGACCTGAATCAGGTCATGGAGATCATCCAGGACCGGCCGGAAGGTTTTCTGGTAATTTCGGGTGACGATTCCATCGCGCTTCCGATGATCGCCGCAGGGGGTGACGGGGTCATCAGCGTGATCGCCAATGCCTATCCCGACCTGTGTTCCACCATGATCGCCGCTGCCCTGGAGGGCGCATTTGACAAGGCCCGTGAACTGCAATACAGACTTTTCCCCATGGTAAAGGCGATTTTCAGGGAAGGAAATCCTGCCGGGGTAAAAGCAGCCATGGAACTCCGGGGATGGGTGGACAATGTGCTCAGGCTGCCCCTGGTCCCTGTTTCAGATGCCCTCTACGCGGAGATCAGGTTGCTGGACCGCCGGCTCAGGGAGGATCGCTAGTTCATCCCGGGCCGTCCGTGACAGTTTTTATACTTCTTGCCGCTGCCGCACGGACAGGGATCATTGCGCCCCACTTTCTTTTCCACCCTGACGGGTTGCTGTGCCCTTGAACGGCCATCCTTTCCCGGTCCGCCTCCCGACGGATCGTTGTACCTGGGTGTGTCGTCCTTGTTTGCCTCGAATTTGCTCAGATCCATCCTTTTGGGAGCCTCGGCTTTCCTGACGCTCTCGGGATCACGGAGGGGAATGTGGGCCTTCATCAGTGTGGAGACCACATCCCGGTTGATCTTATCGATCATGGCCGTGAACAGTTCGAATGCCTCGAACTTGTAGATCAGCAGGGGATCTTTCTGTTCATAGGCCGCGTTCCTGACCGATTGCCTCAAATCGTCCAGCTCCCTCAAATGTTCCTGCCAGGACTGGTCAATGCTGACCAGGATGATGCTTTTCTCGTACGCGCGCACCAGCTCTTTCCCGTTCGATTTGACACACTTTTCAAGATTTGCCAGCACCTGGAAAACCCTGGTCCCGTCGGATACGGGCACCACAATGTTCTCATAGACCTGTCGCTGGTGCTCGTATACCTGGCTGATCACGGGCATGGCCTGTTCGGAAATGCTCTCCTGTTTCCGCCTGTAAGTTTGCAGCAGGATGTCGTAGATCTGGTCGATGAGATCGCCGGCGTCCTTCTTCTTGAATTCTTCCTCCGGAACGGGTGATTCAATGGAGAGGAAGCGGATCAGATCCAGCTTGAACCCGTCAAAATCTGCACTCGCATGATGGGTGTTCACGATGCTCTCGGTCACATCGTACATCATATTGGCGATGTCCAGACCGATGCGTTCCCCGAACAGCGCATGGCGCCTTCTCTTGTAAATCACCTCCCGCTGTGCGTTCATTACATCATCATACTCCAGGAGGTTCTTGCGGATCCCGAAGTTGTTCTCCTCCACCTTCTTCTGGGCACGTTCGATGGACCTGGTGATCATGGAGTGCTGGATCACCTCCCCTTCCTTCAGTCCCAGCCTGTCCATCATTCCTGCAATGCGGTCCGATCCGAACAGCCGCATCAGATCATCCTCCAGGGAAACATAGAATTGTGAGGATCCGGGGTCCCCCTGCCTGCCCGAACGGCCCCTGAGCTGCCGGTCCACCCGGCGCGATTCATGCCGCTCGGTGCCGATGATGGCCAGTCCGCCCGCCTTCCTCACCTCCGGGGTCAGTTTGATGTCGGTTCCACGCCCGGCCATGTTGGTGGCAATGGTGACCGTTCCCGGCTTGCCCGCCTGGGCCACCACCTCTGCCTCCCGCTGGTGCAATTTGGCATTCAGCACATTATGATCGATCCTCCTGATCTTGAGCATTTTTGACAGAAGCTCCGAAACCTCCACCGTGGTGGTCCCCACCAGTGCCGGTCTCCCCTCCTTGTTCAGGCGCACCAGTTCGTCGATGACCGCATTGTATTTCTCCCGCTTCGTCTTGTAAACAAGGTCTTCCCGGTCCTCCCGTATGACCGGCTTGTTTGTGGGGATCACCATCACATCCAGTTTGTATATGTTCCAGAACTCACCGGCCTCTGTCTCCGCGGTGCCGGTCATCCCGGCCAGCTTGTGGTACATTCTGAAGTAATTCTGCAGGGTGATGGTAGCCCAGGTCTGTGTGGCCGCCTCCACCTTCACGTTTTCCTTCGCCTCGATGGCCTGGTGGAGCCCGTCGCTGTACCTTCGACCCTCCATGATCCTCCCGGTCTGCTCATCCACGATCTTCACCTTGTTTTCAATGACCACATACTCCACCTCCTTCTCGAACATGGTGTATGCTTTC
>DSDZ01000121.1 GCA_011048475.1 Bacteroides sp.
CTTCTGCTCCTCATCGATGATCAGCAGTCCCAGGTCTTTGAAAGCGATCTCCAGTCCCACCAGCTTGTGGGTCCCGATGATGATATCGATCCGTCCTTCCTTCAGCATGGAAATGATCCTTTTCTGATCGGCATAACTCCGGAACCGGCTGAGATAGTCCACACTGGCAGGGAAATCCTTCAGCCGGTCGCTGAATGTGTTGTAATGCTGAAAAGCCAGGATGGTGGTGGGCACCAGCACGGCCACCTGTTTGCTGTCGGCCACCGCCTTGAACGCCGCACGGATGGCCACTTCCGTTTTCCCGAATCCCACATCCCCGCACACCAGGCGGTCCATGGGAAATCCGGCCTCCATGCCTGCTTTCACATCCGCCGTGGCTTTCAGCTGGTCGGGAGTGTCCTCGTAAATGAAGGAGGATTCCAGTTCCTGCTGCAGGTAAGTGTCCGGAGAAAAAGAGAATCCTTTCTGCTCCCTTCTGCCCGCGTAAAGCATGATCAGGTCCCTGGCAATGTCCTGCACCTTCTTTTTCGTATTGCTTTTCAGCTTCTGCCACGCCCCGCTCCCGAGCTTGTAGATCCTGGGAGGCTCTCCCTCCTTCCCCTTGTACCTGGAAATCCGGTGCATGGAATGGATGTTCACGTAGAGCACATCTTTGTCCCTGTAAACCAGCTTGATGGCTTCCTGGGTCCGGCCGTTCACATCGATCTTCTCCAGTCCCCCGAAAATCCCGATGCCGTGATCCACATGAACCACGTAGTCACCCGGATTCAATCCCACCAGTTCTTTCACCGATAGCGATTCCTTCCTGCTGAACCTGTCATGAAGCCTGAACCTGTGGTACCGCTCGAAGATCTGGTGATCGGTGTAATAAGCGACCTTCAGCTCGTGGTCGCTGAATCCCCCGTGAAGGGTCTCCGGGATGGTCCGGTACTGCAGTTCGGGGTCGATCTCGTCAAAGATGGCCCGGAGCCTTTCGAACTGTTTCTCATTTTCTGAGAGCAGGTAACAGGTGTACCCGTCCGCACAGCGCTCTTTCAGGTGTGCGGCGAGGTGCTCGAAATTCTTCCGGAAGGCAGGCTGGGGAGAAGTCTCAAAGTTCCACACCTTCGCTTCCCGTGCCGTTTCGGGATCTGCGAAGACCACCCTTCTGAACCGGTCCATCTGCCCGGCGATCTCTTTTCCGGACGTAAGGAATTTTGATTTGTCAATCTGTCCCTCCGGTCCTGTCCCAGGTTCCGTCTTTTCAAAGAGTGACTGCACCTGGCCGGTGATCAGTCCCTGGTGGTCCATCCACAGAACGGTGTTTGAGGGGATATATTCCAGAAAGGAGATCCGATGCCGGTCCATTTCCTTTTCCCATTGAACGTTGGGAATGATGCTCACCTTTTTCAGGTTTTCCAGTGAACGCTGGTTGTCGGTATCGAACAGGCGGATCGAATCCACCTCATCGCCGAAGAAATCGATGCGGCAGGGATGACTGGATGCATAGGAGAAGACATCCACGATCCCGCCCCTGATGGCATACTGTCCCGGTTCATATACAAAATCCACCAGATCGAAATGGCAGGATTGCAGGACCTCCTCCATGAAATCCCTGTCAATCTTTTCTCCCACCCTCACCTCCAGCGTGCTTTCCTCCAGGTGTTTTTTTGTCACCACCGTTTCCACCAGCGCCTCCGCATGGGACACGATGAAGCTGGCCGCACGCTTTTCCGCCAGCCGCCTCAAAGTCTGGGTCCGGGTAATGATGTTGGCTTCATCGGGCTGCCCGTACTGGACGGACCTTTTATAGGAGGAGGGGAAGAAGAGGGTCCGGTCAGGAGTCCCCTCAAGGATCACCAGGTCGGTATAGAAATAGGCTGCTTCCTCCCTGTCGTTGAGGATGATCAGGTGAGGGCCTTTCAATTCGCACAGGCAGGCATGGATCAGGGCTGCCCCCGACGAACCGGAAAGGCCCCCGAGCAACTGGATCCGCGCCTTCCCGTCCCTCACCTCTTCTGTGATTCCCTTTACATGGGGATGCTCTCTGTAAGGATTACCGATCATGTTTTCTGGTGCAAATATAAGGGCAATCGGCGGAACTTTTTCGCGGCCGCAACCTCCTGCACGGTTTTTACGTCTTCTAAGTGATATCAATACGAAAAGACAATGAACCGGTATGCGAGTTATACAGCGATCACCCTGGCGGCACTCTTCCTTGTACCTGCGTGCGAGAAATCAGATCCTGCTGAAAAAGAGCCCAACCAGGTAGTGCTGCGGAAAAAAGCGGCCGAGATCGTCGAGGCCGACAGGCAGTTCACATTCGAGCTGTTCAGGGAGGTCTGCGCACTGAGCGATGAGGAGAACATCATGGTCTCCCCCCTGAGTGTTTCATATGCGCTGGGGATGACCTTCAACGGAGCGGCGGGGACCACCCGGGACGCGTTCTGTGATGTGCTGCATTTTGGGGATCTCACCAACCAGGAGGTGAACGAAAGCTACCAGGATTTGATGGACCAGCTGATCCACCTGGATGAACAGGTGGAGTTCTCCATCGCCAACAGCATCTGGTACAGGCTTGGATATCAGGTTCTTGAGGAGTTCATCACAGCCAACCAGACCTATTTCGATGCGATGGTCAGCGAGCTTGATTTCTCCGATCCGCAGGCCAAAGAGACCATCAACGACTGGATCGAGGAAAAGACAAATGACAAGATCCGGGATATGCTGGATTACATCCCTTCCGATGCGGTCATGTACCTGGTGAACGCCATCTATTTCAATGCGAAATGGAGGTATGAATTCGATCCGGAAAGCACGCAGCAGGGGACCTTCTACAGGGAGGACGGATCCATCGGGCAGGCTGATTTCATGAAGGTGAACGGGGCATTCAATTACACGGTGAATGACGATTTCTCTGCGGTGGAGCTGCCTTACGGAGACAGCACCTTCAGCATGGTGGTGATGATGCCGGCAGCGGGAAAAACGGCAGGGGAGCTGATTGAAGAGATGGATCTGGGGCAGTGGGACAGCTGGTTCGGGACTTCATGGATGGAAAACATCCAGGTGGAGCTGCCCAAATTCAAGTACGGATTCAAAAAACTGCTGAACGATCCCCTGATCAACCTGGGCCTGGGAGTGGCTTTCTCGGGAGGTGCAGACTTTTCGGGGATCACGCCCGGCGGCGGCATTTATATTTCCCGGGTGATCCATCAGACCTTTATCGATGTGCAGGAAGAAGGGACCGAGGCAGCGGCGGCCACCATCGTGGAGCTGAGGGAAGTGTCCATGCCGACGCCGCTCATATTCAGGGCGGACAGGCCCTTTATCTACCTGATCAAAGAAAACTCAACGGGCGCAATCCTTTTCATCGGAAAAGTGGGAATGCCCGCATACGGGGATTCCTGACAACCTGCTGGACGGGCTGAAAAAACAATCCGTCTCCGGAATCCGGTTCAGGGAAAATTATCCTATTTTTAAAGGTTTCAAATGACGCGCGGTTTCAAATCACCGGGTTTTGCATGAAAATTCTGATTGCAACAGACTCCTTCAAGGACAGCCTGACGGCACGGGAGGTAGCCCTGGCACTGAAAATAGGTTTTCTGAGGGGAAGCCCCGGTCACACCGTTGAGATCCTGCCACTGGCCGACGGCGGGGAGGGTACGGTGGACGCCTTGCTGGATGCCACGGGGGGACAAAGGATCCCTCTGAGGGTGATGGATCCGCTGATGCGGGAAACGGATGCTTTTTTCGGGATCACGGGGGACGGAAAGACGGCTGTCATCGAAATGGCTGCTGCTTCGGGCCTGGAGAAACTGGCCCCCTCGGAGCGGAATCCCTGGATCACCTCCACCTACGGTACGGGGCAGCTCATCTCAGCGGCCATGGATCGTGGTTGCGGACGCATCCTGATGGGGATCGGCGGAAGTGCGACCAACGATTGCGGCGCGGGAATGGCCGAAGCCCTCGGGGTGAGGTTCCTGGACGGA
>DSDZ01000516.1 GCA_011048475.1 Bacteroides sp.
GTGTTATTTCGTATTCAGCTCCGCAAAGATGTACTTTTATTTTTTCCTTTCCTGAGCTTTTCACTGAAATTTTAACCTTCTTTTTTGAAATAACCACATGATGGTCAGTCCCCCGAAACAAAAAATTGAATGTAAGTCCCTTCCAGTGGTCAGGCAGGGAAGGATTCAGCGCGGGAAAATCCCCCCTCAGGGACAGTCCCCCGAAAGTGGCCACCACATCGTAAACCGTACCTGCCATGACACCGCAATGGATCCCTTCACCCGTGGTGCCTCCCTGGATATCCACCAGGTCGCTTCTAAGCGCATCCAGGAACAGTTCCCAGCCGGTCTCCTGCAGCCCTATTTCGTTTGCCAGCCGGGCATGTACCAGCCGACTGAGGGTGGAGCCGTGGGAGGTGCGTTTAATGTAATAATCGAAATTGATGCGTGCATAATTTACGGGAGGGGAATATCCCATCTCCCGGATGATCCGGGTCACCTCCTCCTCTCCCAGGTTGTAGAAACACATCAGGAAATCCGCCTGCTTGGCCAGCTTGTAATCATCGGGTGATTTTCCTTCCGCCTTGAGGATGCGGTCCAGCCTGTGGATATCTTCATAGGTATTTCGGTAATGGTCCCAGTCCAGCTCCTTCAGCGCAAAATACCCCCGGAACTGTTCCACTACTCCTTCCTCCGATATGTGCAGTGCCAGATTGTGCCGGATCTGCCCCCACCGGTCAAGATCTTCTTTTTTGAGAGACAGCCTTTCCAGTATTTTCCGGTTTTTTTTCTCCGGTAGCGAATCCATCAGGGCGAATGCCCGGTCCATGATCCAGCACACCATGATGTTGGTGTAGGCATTGTCCGAGAGCCCTCCCTCTGCGGCACCCGGCAGCTTTTCATGGAACTCGTCTGGTCCCATTACCCGGTGGATATGATACCGTCCGTCGCGCTCGTCCCGCTCAGATTTGCTCGCCCAGAATTTGCAGATATCCAGGAGCATCTCTGCTCCGCAATCCTCCATGAATTCCCGGTCGCCGGTGGTGTGGTAATACCTGCACAGGTTATAGGCAATGGCCAGGGAGATGTGGCGCTGAAGGGAACTGTAGTCGTCGCCCCACTCGCCGGACAGGGGATTCAGGTGGATTACCTGGGTTTCCTCCCGTCCGCCACTCCCGCTCTGCCAGGGGAACATGGCCCCCTGGTACCCGTGCTCTCTGGCATAGGCCCTGGCTGCATCCAGCCTGCGGTACCGGTACATCAGCACCGATCGGGTGACCTCCGGAAAGTGGATGTTGTAAAGCGGCAGCATGTAGAGTTCATCCCAGAAAATATGTCCCCTGTAGGCTTCTCCGTGCAGTCCCCTGGGCGGGATCCCTGAATCCAGCCCCGCATGGTGGGGCGAAGCGGAAACCATCATGTGGAACAGGTGAAGCCTCACCAGCCGCTGTGCCTCCCGGTCGCCCGTGATCTCCACTTCAATCCGGTCCCATATCTTCCTCCAGCTTTCTTCCGAGCTTTTCAGCTCCTCTCCGAAACCAGCCATCTGCCCGAGCGCCTTTTCCGCCGAAGCGGCCGCATCCTTTACACCCGGATCCCTGGAGGTGAACATGGTTACCAGCTTTTCCAGGACGATCTCGCAGTTCCTGCACCCCTGCAACTCAAACACATGGCCGACCCTTCCCCTGCCCGTAAATCCGGTCTGCCTGACAATTTGCTGTCCGTCGAGGATCAACCGGTTCCGGGCACAGGTGGAGATCAGGATCTCTGATTGGGTTGTCCTGACCTGCAGTTTCACCCGATCGTCGGTTACCTCTTCCGAGACGGGCTCCAGGTGCTGCTGGTTGAGATCATTGTAGCGTTCCACTCCCGCATTCCTGTGGTCACCCCGCACCTCTGACCTGATCTCGATCGTTCCTTCCCAGTTCACCGGGGTAATGGCATACCGTATGGCCGCCCTGTGCGGATCATGCATGCCGGCAAATCTGGAGGAGCTGATCCTCGTGATCCTGCCTTTGTCATCCCCGACCTCCAGCTCCCTGGACAGCAAACCATTCTTAAAATGAAGCGTTCGCGTGATGCTGATCACGTGGAAGGGGGACCCCTCCTGAAAATGGAACCAGGGACCTCCCTCCACCCGGAAGGTGACTGGCAGCCAGTTGGCCGCATTCACAAAATCCTCATTCTCGATGTCCCTGTCCGCCACCCTCGAGACCAGCCTGTTATAGAGACCTGTGATGTATGTTCCCGGATAATTGATCTTCCCGGCCATGCTTTCCTCCGGTGCCCCCCTTGTCCCGAAATAACCGTTTCCCACAGCGAGCAGTGCTTCCCTGGATCGTTCGGAGGAAGGCTGGTAGTCATGGTACCTCAGTCTCCATCCATCCCCGGCCATACCCTCCTCAAACCACCGGTTGATCTCCGCCAGGCCCATCTCTGCCAGGTCCGCCACCACCACATCGGCCCCGCCGGCAAGCAGTTCCCTTGTGTTCTCCTCCCTGGCCACCCCCAGCACAAATCCGAAATTGCCCTTTTTCCCGGCCTGTACCCCGGACACCGCATCCTCCACCACGACCGAACGGTGATACTCCACTCCCAGCCTGTCGCATGCCGTTATGAAGATATCGGGCTCCGGTTTCCCTTTCAGCCCGATCTCCGCGGATACCACACCGTCCACTCGCGTTTCGAACAGATCCATCAGGCCTGCCCTCTCCAGCACCGGTTTGCAGTTCTTACTGGAGGAAGCCACCCCGATCCTGATCCCTGCTTCTTTCAGGCTCCTGATCAGCGAAACGGAACTTTCGTATACCTCCACCCCCTTCTCGTCCAGCACCCTGTTGAACATGATGTTCTTCCGGTTCCCCAGTCCGCAAACGGTCTCTGCATCAGGCGGATCCTCCGGCTTTCCCTCCGGGATCTGAATGCCCCTGGATTCCAGGAACGAGGCAACACCCTTGTACCTGGGTTTACCGTCCACATAGGGCAGGTAATCACCGGCATGGGTGAATTCCCTGAATGGTTCCGCGAACCTTTCCTCCCTTGATTTCAGGTAATCATCGAACATCCTTTTCCATGCGGCGGCATGGACCAGGGCAGTTTTGGTGATCACTCCGTCCAGATCAAAAATAACCGCATCGAATTTGGGTTGAAGAGCCATTTTGCGTACATTAAGACGTTTAACGTTTTCAAAGTAATCAATAATCCATCAGCTTGCAAACGATCAGAATAAAAAGATAAAACCCATGAAAAGGCTCATCCTGGCTTCAAATCTGCTTCCTGTGCATATCACTCCCCAAAACGGAAGGTATGTGATCGAAAAAGCAGACGAACAGACCATTTCGGGTTTGCAGAACTTCTATGAATCGTATGCTCCAAGATGGGTCGGGTTGACAGGGATCGAAAACCATGAATTCACAAGGGGTGAGACAGAACAGCTTGAGGCTGACCTGGAGGGTTTTAACTGTGTCCCCGTTTTTCCTTCGGTGCGCGAGCATAACCAGTACCTGCACGGCTTTGCGCGGAACACCCTGTGGCCCCTGTTCCACTATTTCGCGGAAAACGTGGTCTACAGCGAAGTATCCTGGAATGCCTATGTCAGGATAAACAGGCTCTTTGCAGAAAAAATCCTCGGATTGATCAATGACGGGGATATCCTGTGGATCCATGACTACCACCTGATGCTCCTGCCGCAGATGATCCGGGAAGAGAAACCGGGGATATCCGTCGGGCTGTTCATTCACGTTCCCTTTCCTTCCTTCGAACTTTTCAGGTTGCTGCCCTGGTGCCAGGAAGTCATTGAAGGCATGCTCGGGGCGGATCTGATCGGCTTTCAGACCTACGACCATGTGAGGCATTTCATGAGTTCGGTCAGGCGGCTGACGGGGGCAGATTCCATTTTCAACCGGATCACCATCGGGGAACGGACGATGAAGGTGGATGTGTTTCCCAAGGGGATCAACTACGAGCGGTTCAGGAA
>DSDZ01000355.1 GCA_011048475.1 Bacteroides sp.
ACCAGCCCCTGTATGGTGACCTGACCGAGGATGCACTGATCTCATACACCCTCCAGAATTTCAGGGAGGATGGGGATTATACCTGGCCGCTGCTATTTCCCATGGTCAAGGCTGCATCCAGGGCCATGGATGCGGTCCAGGAATTTTCTTCAGAACAACTTGACCACCAGCTCACGAGTTTTATCGTCGCAGGTGCATCCAAAAGGGGGTGGACCACCTGGCTCACCGCATCACAGGATGAACGGGTGGGTGCCATTGCCCCGATGGTGATCGATGTGCTGAATATGCCCGTTAACCTGGATTACCAGGTGAAGGTCTGGGGCGATTACAGCGTCCAGATCCAGGATTATGTCGATCTGGGTATTCCACAGTCGGTACATACCGAAACGGGACAGGCGATCGCCACGATGATCGATCCGTATTCCTACAGGGCAAGCCTGACCATGCCCAAGATGATCATTATCGGGACGAACGATGAATACTGGCCGGTGGATGCCGTCAAGCATTACCTGGATGACATTCCCGGCGAGAACTTCCTTCACTATGTTCCCAACGCAGGCCATGATCTGGGGGATAAAGAGCAGGCGCTGAGAGCTTTGAGTGCCTTCTTCGGGAGATCTCTTTCAGGGGGCCCCTATCCCGAATGCAATTGGAATGTGACGCCAACAGGAACAGGGGTCCTGCTTTCAGTGGAAGCTACCGCTGAAGAACTCCTGGATGCATTCCTCTGGACGGCCGACTCGGAGGACCGTGATTTCCGCGATGAAACCTTTGTAAGCAGCGACCTGAACGGAAATCCTGGCAGCGAGGTTCAGTTCCCGGTGGATTTTCCCGGATCGGGATACCGCGCATTCTACGTGGACCTGGTATACCCCGATCCAAACGGAGGTGAATACTCCAAAAGCACAAGGATGTTTGTGGCGGATACAGAACAGATCCTCGAAGACTGACCCGGCTAATGAAAAGGCTGCGTGTTTTCAACTTTTAGCACTGGTCCGACAACTTGCATATCATGGTCGGCAAATACTTTTGAAATCTCTTCTTTCGATGGAGGAGATATCCATTTATCAGTAACAGCAAAAAACTCTTCCATTTTCCCAGCGGGCAAATATGATACAATCATTTTACCCGTTTCGGTAAGTTGAATAAATGCATGTGGAACTTTTCGTGGAAGAAAAATTGTATCGCCTGATTTCATTGGATATGTATCCTCACCGACCTGAAACAAATATTCTCCATCAATCACATAGAACCATTCATCTTGATTCGAATGAATATGCAACGGAGGTCCGCCTTTGGGAGTTAAACCAGTTTGTTCAAAAACTGCTAAAGCATTTTCAGTGTCCTTACCAGATATTTTAATATCGAGTGTATTCAGAGTGACACCTTTCATTTTATAGTGAATTCCAAACCTGGCTTCACCAGATTTCACTTTAAATCCTTTACCTGACCTAGTCATAACAGCAGGCATCATTTTTGCGATGAGAGTCAAAGGGTAAAGTGCAAGCATTGTCAAAATAAATTTCCCCCGTTTCACAACTTCTCATTTTTTCGTTCATTCTCCTCTTATAACAAAATTTTTCAATGAAAGTTATTCTGGTTATTCAAACGGTGGTGCATGCGCTGTACAACTGGTGCGATGTTTTCCCATAGTGGATCATCTCCACAAAGGGGAGAAGGTTTTCAAAAGGCGTGACAGGCGGTATGGAATTTACTGAATTAGCAATAATTGATTGTTTAATCTTTTGAACGTCAGTTAATTCAAAAGCACAGTCCTTGGCCCTTCCATCTAGAATAGTCTTGATGGCCTCAGGGCTGCAGGCTGACAAGTACACATACTATCTTACCTCACACCATCGGCAAACAGTAAATGCTTGGATTTCAGTGCTCCTTTGGTTCCACCTGTGTACTCGTAAACGTGAACGTAATACAATGGCATGGTTCCGACCAGCGCAACCTTTTTTCCGGGCTCCATCCATTGCTTCAAATGAGCAATAGATTCAACACGCAGCCATCCATCATAGATCCCGCCTTTCACAAGTTCGTTATCAGCATAATTGACCAAAAAATCTGCAGAAACAACCTTTCCCGGCCATGCATGGTATTCTACACCGTACCCGACGGGTGAAGGGTTCCATTTGGTGATTCTGTGATCTCCTTTGAAAAAGGCATTCGCTCCGGGAAGTTTTTTCACAACAATGTCCCTGGTCAGTTGCGCCTCCAATACATACTCGCCATACTCCACTCCAACAAGTGTTTTGGCAGGAAGCTGGTACATCATGAAGTCCTTACCGGCATTTGCCTCGATATTGGTAAACAGATCATAGTCATAAGAACCAACATTGGCAAAAAATTCTGCACGCGCATCTTCAAGTGCTTTGGCTTCAGCTGCGGCAGCTTCTGCAGCTTCTTTTTCCTTGCTGTTACACGCACCCAGTGCTATCAGAGCAATCGTTGTCAGCATTAAGAATAAGTGTTTCATACGTAATAAGATTTAAATGAGACATATAAGAGCCGCTTTCATACTATCTGGGAAATATTTCTTTAAATCTTCTTTTACAACATCAAGAAGCACATATCCATGGTTCATGTAAATTTAAGGTAATCAAAAGGCAAATCCAATACTGTTTCAGATATCCTTGGGGTTTGAAAAAACCGGAAGCAAATACCTGGTCAGGCAGTTTCGGCCTGAAGAACAGAAAGTTTTCAGTCACCCGAGCATCATCCTCCTGAAAAATTAGGGTATATTTATAGACATGAAAAAACTGCAGATGACAAGAATGAAGCGCAGGGAATTCTTACAAAGGAGCGCCACGTTTGCGGCGGGAACCATGCTCATCGGACCGGGTACCTCCGGATTGTCCGGATCGGCCCGCTCATATCGGCCAGGAGTCGGGTCCATCACCCTGAACAATGGAGTGAAGATGCCGGTCCTCGGATTCGGGACCCTCTATCTTACCGGTGATGTCGGTGTTCAGTGTGTCGCTGACGCCATTTCACTGGGATACCGGCTGATCGATACAGCCATGATCTATGGCAATGAAGAATCGGTGGGTGGCGGGATCAGGAAAAGCGGGATCAACAGAAAAGAGCTTTTTGTCACTTCCAAAGTCTGGGTGGATGATTCGGGGTATGAAAAAGCTAAAAAGGCCTTTCAAACATCCCTTGATAAACTGGGTCTCGATTACCTGGACCTGTACCTGATCCACAGGCCGAGAGGAGATGTGGAAGGCTCCTGGAAGGCGATGGAAGATCTGTATGAGGAAGGAAAGATCAGGGTCATCGGTGTAAGCAACTTCGAGTCCGGTCACCTGCAGGACCTGATGTCCTATGCAAGGATCGTTCCGGCGGTCAATCAGATCGAATCCCACGCCTTCTTCCAGCAGGATAAGGCCAATGATGATTTGAGGAAACTCGATATTCAAATGGAAGCCTGGTCCCCTCTGGCCCAGGGCCGTAATGGACATTTCACCAATGAAACCCTGGCGGCTATCGGCATGAAATACGGTAAAAGCAATGCCCAGGTGAGCCTGAGATGGCATTACCAGAGAGGTATCGTGAGCATCCCGAGGTCCTCACAAAAAGGTCACATGGAAGAAAACCTGGATATCTTTGATTTTGAGCTGGATGATTCTGATATGAAAACCATTGCCGCGCTGGACCTGAATGTGACGCAATTCCCGGAATGGGAGTAGCATACCACGCGGGCTGGTGACGCCACGGCAGGCAGAATACTAAGAAGCTCTGGACTTATATATTTTCAATTTCTTTTCCAACTATTTGGGGGTCAAGACAAAAATAGTTGTAAATTGAATACGCATATCTAACCCCATACATCATGAAGAGCAATTTTCCCTCCTTTATGGCACTTGCCATATGCATTGTTTTACTCTCCAGTCTGAGTTCCTGTGACACAGGTTCAAAAGGACGATACAAATTCCAATCCGAATCC
>DSDZ01000356.1 GCA_011048475.1 Bacteroides sp.
ATGCTGACCGGGGGAATGGATTATACCTTTAACACGGGAAACGGATTGAGGCTGACCGTGGAATCGCTAAGTTTCCTCTATGGGTCAAAGGCTTTTAAGGGCGATGAACAGGTTTATTTCGGTGGAATTTCGGCTTCCTATCCCGTCAACCTGTTTCATGAGCTGAGCCTGATCCTCTTTTACGATTTCACTAACCGGGAAATCTACCGGTTCCTGAACTGGTCGGTTACCTATGATAAATGGAATTTTTACCTCATGGGGTTCTGGAACCCCGAGTCATTTAATCTCTACAATTTCGATAATCAGACAAATATATTCGGCGGCTGGGGCTTCCAGCTCATGGCGGTATTCAATCATTAAAAATCAAACAATGGAAAACAACACCATCATCAAAATTGAAAACCTCGTCAAACAGTTTCCTGTCGGAGGAGGCACTTTCACTGCTCTGAACGGCATCAGCCTCTCTTTCGGCAAGGGTGAATTTTCCGGTATTGTCGGTCCCAGCGGTTCAGGCAAGACCACCCTGCTGAACATTATCGGCTCACTGGATTCTCCTACGAAAGGTGAGGTGACCGTAATGGGTACAGGTTCCGGGGGCATGAATGCAAAAACGGCCTCACAGCTGAGGAAGAAGCATATCGGGTTCATTTTTCAGACCTATAACCTGATGTCGGTATACACGGTGTATGAAAATGTTGAGTTCCCCCTGCTCCTGCTCAAAATGCCTGCATCCGAGCGCAGGAAAGCCGTTCTGGATGCCATTGAATGGGTCGGACTGACGGATAAAATCAAATCCAGACCGCCCCAGCTCTCCGGCGGGGAGAGCCAGCGCGTGGCCATTGCCCGGGCAATGGTGAAAAGGCCCGGCCTGGTGCTGGCAGACGAACCTACGGCAAACCTCGATGCCGCAAATTCCCACCATATTCTGCAGACCATGGAATCCCTGAATAAGGAGCTGAAAACCACCTTCCTCTTTGCCACGCACGATGATAAGGTCATCCGTTATCTGAAGCGGATCGTAACCCTTGCCGACGGCAAAGTTGTTTCAGACGAATCTGTTAAATAACAAACCCTGAATCATGATCGCATTTAAACTTGCATACAGAAATCTTATGGGAGCCGGACTGCGGACCTTTCTGATCGTTTTTATCCTGTCTGTCTCCTATGTATTGATCATTTTCATGAACGGCCTTTACCAGGGCTGGAACCATCACGCCCGTGCGGACATGATTGACTGGGAGGTCGGACAGGGACAGTTCTGGCAGGAGCAGTACGATCCGTACGACCCCTTCACCTATGCGGATGCTCATGCCCCTGTCCCCCCGGAGATTAAAACAGCGGCGGAACAGGGACGGGTGACCCCGATTCTGCTTTCCCAGGCAACCATTTATCCCGAGGGAAGGATCCAGAGCATTAAGCTCAAAGGCATCGCTGTTCAGCAGGATGTTCTCTCCGTTCCAACCGATAAACTGGTCGCGGAGGATCACATAATACCGGCGCTGGCAGGTACCCGTATGGCAAAAAGTGCACGGCTGGAGGAAGGGGATTATCTGCTGGTGCGATGGCGGGATGTCAACGGAACCTTCGACGCTGCAGAGGTTAAAATAACGGGGATCTTCTCCTCCCCTGTTCCGGCAGTGGATGCCGGGCAAATCTGGATCCCCCTGGATCAGATGCAGGAAATGCTGCAAATGCCCGGTGAAGCAACTCTGATCGTCTCAGGAAAGGGTGTCGAACTTCCCGGAAAGATACCCGGATGGGAATTCAGGGACCACGATTTCCTGTTTGCCGAGCTGGAGGCGATGATCAAGACCAAATCGACCGGTGGTTCCATCCTTTACCTGATCCTGCTGGCCCTGGCACTGCTCGCAGTTTTCGACACACAGGTGCTCTCCATCTTCAGGAGACAGCGTGAAATCGGAACCTATATCTCCATGGGCATGACCCGCCGCCAGGTGGTGGGACTGTTCACCGTGGAAGGGACCATGCATGCCATTCTCGCCCTGGCCCTGGCCGCAGTGTATGGCATCCCCCTCCTGCTGTGGTTTGCAAAGACCGGCCTCGGAATGCCGGAAGGAACCGACTCGTTCGGACTGGCCAGCGCGGAGCGGATCCTTCCCTACTACAGTGCGGCTGTCATCACAGGAACCATACTCCTGATTATGATAACCACAACGATCGTGAGCTATATGCCGGCAAGGAAAATTTCCAAAATGAATCCCACGGAAGCCATTCGCGGGAAAATTCAGTAACAACTTAAAACCTTTGTTATGCTGTCATTCTATTTAAAAGGTCTTTTGCGCGACCGGTCAAGAAGCCTGATGCCCATCATCGTTGTAGCCATAGGGGTCGCCCTGGTGGTCCTTATTCAATGCTGGATAACCGGCGTGCTGGGGGACATGATCGATTTCAATGCAAATTTTTCCACCGGCCATGTAAAAATCATGAGCCGCACCTATTATGAAAATATAGACCAGCTGCCGAATGACCTGGCACTGCTGGAAAGCGACGAACTGCTCGGGAAGATTAAGGATCAATACCCCGGTATGATGTGGGTGGAACGGATCCAGTTCGGCGGTCTGGTGGATGCGCCGGATGAAAACGGGGAGACGAAGGAGCAGGGACCCGGAGGAGGAATGGCCGTGGATCTTCTTTCCGGAAAAAGCGGGGAAGCAGAGCGGTTGAACCTGGAAAGGTCACTGGTCAGGGGCGCGCTCCCTGCCGGCTCTTTTGAAATCCTGTTGAGTGACGATTTTGCCCGGAAACTGGATGTTCAGGTTGGCGATCCTGTCACGCTGATCGGATCAACCATGTTCGGGGCCATGTCCATTACCAACTTCACGGTTTGCGGGACAGTGCGTTTTGGTTCGGCCGTGCTGGACCGCGGCGGGATCATCGCCGACATCAGCGGGATACGGAGCGCCTTCGATATGACCGGTGCAACCGGTGAGATCCTGGGTTTTTTCCCGGATGGTTATTATGATGACGAGGCGGCCGGCAAACTTTCGTCTGAATTTAATGAAACCTATTCCGATCCGCAGGATGAATATGCCCCGGTTATGGTTCCCCTGAGGGAACAGAATAACCTTACCGGTTATCTTGACCTGGTGGGGTATATGAAATCGTTTATCATCATCATTTTTGTAATCGCCATGTCGATTGTGCTCTGGAACTCCGGCCTGCTGGGAGGATTGAGACGGTACGGCGAGATGGGCCTCCGGCTGGCCATCGGGGAAGAGAAACCGCATATTTACAGGAGCCTCATCACAGAAGCCGTTTTCATCGGGCTGGCAGGTTCGGTTGCCGGAACAGCCATCGGCCTCCTCTTTTCGTACTGGATGACGAAAGGGATTGATATCAGCGGCATGCTGTCGAACTCCACCATGATGATGCAGGGAGTCATGAAAGCAGAAATTGTACCTGCGGCCTATTATATCGGCTTTATCCCCGGTGTGCTGGCCACGGTGCTCGGCACGGCCCTTGCAGGAATTGGGATATACAAACGGCAGACGGCACAGCTGTTCAAGGAGCTGCAGGTGTGATGAGTGAATGGGCGACTGTGTAATCCGGAGCCCTGGCGAAGGATTATTGGGCGACTGTGTCACCGCACCCTATGAGCTGTCAGCTATGACCTGGCTTTTGAAGTGATGAACAGAATTCAATTTAGTTAATACAAAACAGAATGAAAAAAACAGGGATTGCATTATCAATAATATGCGCAACGGCCCTCCAGGGGATTGTGCTTGCACAGCCTTCGGGGAAAGAGATACTGGACCGGATCGACCGGAACATGTCCTCCGAAACACGGTATTTCAAATCGACCATGATCATCCACGGTGCGCGCTACTCCAGAACCATTGAATCGCAGTCATGGGCTGAAGGGGACCAAAAAGCTTACACAGAGTACCTCTCTCCCGCCAGGGAGGCAGGAACGAAAATGCTCAAGCTGGA
>DSDZ01000350.1 GCA_011048475.1 Bacteroides sp.
CTGGGATTCACCATGCAGAGTTTTTTCATCGGCATCGGTGCATTCGTGGCCTCCTGGCTGCCCTACATGCTTTCTAACTGGTTCAATATCTCCAACACGGCGCCGGAGGGGGAGATCCCCCAGACGGTGAAATTTTCATTTTACCTGGGTGGTATCGTATTTTTTCTGTCCGTGCTCTGGACAGTGCTCCGGACCAAAGAATATTCGCCCGAGGAGCTGGACAGCTTTGAAGGGGGAGAAGGAGAGGAGATCCGTAATCCGGATGAGGGGGCCGACCCGGTCAGGAAGTATCTGCGAAGGGGAGTGATCTGGACCCTGGCCGGACTCGTGATCGCATATCCCATTTTCCGGTTCAAACTTGAAAAAGAGCTCTATATCCTGGCGGGGGGACTCGCCCTGTTCGGGGTCCTGCAGCTTTTATCGGGAGCGCTGGTTTCCGGTAAAAGGGAGAAAAGCGGCCTGGTGAGCATCATCACGGATCTTTACCGGATGCCCCTGACCATGAAACAGCTGGCCATCGTTCAGTTCTTTTCCTGGTTTGCGCTCTTTTCCATGTGGATCTACACCACCCCGGCAGTGACACATCACCTTTACGGCACTTCCGATACCACATCTGAGTTGTACAATGAAGGTGCGAACCTGGTCAGCGGGATGTTTGGCTGGTACAACCTGTTTGCAGCCGGGTTCGGGCTTGTCGCGCTGCCTTTCCTGGCCAGGCTCACCAACCGGAAGATCACCCACTGCATTGCACTGGTGGTGGGCGGCCTAGGCCTGGCATCCATCATGATCCTGGGAAACCCGCAGCACATGATCTTCTCTATGATCGGGGTGGGCCTGGCCTGGGCATCCATCCTGGCCATGCCCTATGCCATCCTCACCGGATCTTTGCCGCGGCATAAAATGGGAGTTTATATGGGGATTTTCAATTTCTTTATTGTGATCCCCCAGATCCTGGCCGCCACGATCCTTGGGTTTCTTGTGAAAACTGTATTTTCGGGCGACAGCATCTATGCGCTGCTTGCGGGAGGTATTTCCCTGCTGGTAGCCGCGGTGCTGGTCTTGTTTGTGAAGGATGTCTACCGGAACTAACATTAATCGGATATCATGAACGGGTATTATAAAAGAGAGGCATGGAGCATCCTGGAAGAAGGATTTGATCCGGCCATGCAAGAGGCGTCGGAAAGCATATTCAGCCTGGGGAACGGACACATGGGCCAGCGTGCCAATTTCGAGGAACGGTACAGCGGGGAAA
This sequence comes from Bacteroides sp., assembly GCA_011048475.1. GTDB lineage: Bacteria > Bacteroidota > Bacteroidia > Bacteroidales. The sequence goes on from DSDZ01000350.1 coordinate 1,253, forward strand.
GTCTCCGGGGAAACTACCTGGCGGGCGTGTATTATCCGGATAAAACCCGGGTGGGATGGTGGAAGAACGGGTACCCGGAATATTTCGCCAAGGTGCCCAATGCACCCAACTGGACGGGGATCGATGTGGAGATAGACGGGGACCAGCTCGACCTTCATACCTGCGACCTGAAGGATTTCAGGCGCGAGCTGAACATGCGGCAGGGATACCTTGAAAGGAGCTTCACGGTGATGGCCGGAGGCAAAACCCTCGAGATCATGGTGCGGAGGTTTCTAAGCATGAAACGGGATGAAGTATGCGTGATCAGGTATGCCATCCGCTCGAAGGATTTCTCCGGTCAGGTCGCTTTTACACCATCCATTGACGGGGATGTGATCAACCGGGATGCCAATTACGGAGAGAAGTTCTGGGAGATGGAAGAGACACACGCAGGGTCCGGGACCGCAACCCTGGTGGCGCGTACCCGCAAGAGCGGATTCGTTGCCTGCATGACGATGGGCTACGAACTGTTCCTGAACGGGCAGAAGATCAGTCTTGATCCGGAAGTGACCGAGAAGGATAATTTTGTATCCAACCGCATCACAACGGAACTGGGTGCAGGAGAGGAGATTGTCTTCCACAAATATGTGTCGGTCCTTACCTCCCTGGATCATGAACGGAACGTGATCGTCCGTAATGGACAACAGGTTCTCCGGGAGGCACACGAAGCCGGATTCGATAAGTTATTCGGGGAACACGCTTCCCTGTGGGAGGAAAACTGGTCGCATTCGGATATCATCATCGATGGGGATATCGCAGCCCAGCAGGCCATCCGGTTCAACATATTCCAGCTGAACCAGACCTACACCGGTAGGGATGAAAACCTGAACATCGGTCCCAAGGGATTCACCGGCGAAAAATACGGGGGAAGTACATACTGGGATACCGAAGCATACCTGATCCCGTTCTATCTCAGCACCGCATCCCAGGAGGTGGCCCGCAATTTACTGATCTACAGATACAGACACCTGCAGAAGGCCATCGAGAACGCGGAGAAGCTCGGATTTACCGGGGGAGCGGCACTGTACCCGATGGTCACCATGAACGGCGAGGAATGCCATAATGAATGGGAGATCACTTTTGAGGAGATTCACCGGAACGGGGCCATCGCATTCGCCATTTACAATTATATCCGCTATACGGGGGACAAAGATTACCTGGCACAGTACGGACTGGAGGTGCTGATCGGTATCTCCCGGTTCTGGAGACAGCGCGTCAACTGGTCCGATGTGAAAGGGAAATACGTGATGCTGGGTGTAACCGGCCCCAATGAGTATGAAAACAATGTGAACAACAACTGGTACACCAGCAAGATGGCCGCATGGACCCTGAAGTATACCATGGAAGCGCTGGACCATGTGATGGATACCGATCCGGGGAGGTACGATGAGATCATCCGAAAAAGCGGATTTGCATACAACGAGGAAACGGCTGTCTGGAAGGACATCCTGGAGAACCTGTATTTCCCCTACCATAAGAACAAGGAGGTGTTTCTGCAGCAGGAGGGGTATATGGACAAGGAGCAGGTGATGGCGGACGACCTGGATCCCGCCATCAGACCCATCAACCAGCACTGGTCGTGGGACCGCATCCTGCGTTCCTGCCTGATCAAACAGGCCGATGTGCTGCAGGGGATCTACCTGTTTGAAGATGAATATGACCTGGATACAATCCGGAGAAATTTCGATTTCTATGAGCCCCGCACCGTCCACGAGTCCTCCCTCTCTCCCTGCGTTCACTCGATCCTGGCGTCGCGCATCGGGAAGTACGAAAAGGCCTACGAATTGTACCTGAGGACCTCCAGGCTGGATTTGGACGACTACAACAACGAGGTCAGCGAGGGTCTCCATATCACCAGCATGGGGGGTACCTGGATGTCGGTGGTCCATGGATTCGGAGGCATGAAGATCAGGGACGGGCTGCTCAGTTTCGACCCGCAGCTTCCCGCCAAGTGGGAGGGACTTTCGTTCAAGATCCTTTACCGTCAGCGAACCCTGAATGTTCATATTGAAAAGGAGAAGGTGACCATCGAAAACCTGCGCGGAGAAGCCACCGACCTCTTTCTCATGGGAGAGAAGGTATGCCTGAAGGAGTCGGGCTCTGTGGTGGCGGAGATCAGCCCGGTGGCTGACTGAACGGCATCACATATCGAATCCCAGGTCCAGCAGTCCGATCCTCTCATGGATGTGGATGGCCCGGAATCCCAGTTCCTGTGAAGTCTTGATGTTATGAATGTTGTCATCCAGGAAGAAGGTCTCCTCCGGGATGATCCCGGCATGCCGGATCACATATTCGAATGCTTCCCGGTCGGGTTTGTGGTACCCGATCTCAAAGGAGTAGAAGATCTTTTTAAACAGATCACGCATGGAGATCCCCGACGCATCCAGGAACATTTTTTCAAATACGGGCGCATGCATGGGACATGTATTGCTGAGCATGTAAAGGCCGTACCGCTCCGAGAGCTTCTTCAACAGCGTGGTGCGGGATGAAGGGATCCCCACCAGCATGGCAGTCCACGCCCGGTCGATCTGCCCGTCGGAAAGATCCAGTCCGGAAAACCGCCTTACTTCCTCACGGAACTCCCCGGTATCCAACCTTCCGGTTTCATACCTGAAAAACAGGTCGGTTTGCATGTTGTCCGGATAGTGCATGAA
>DSDZ01000345.1 GCA_011048475.1 Bacteroides sp.
CACCCAGGGCGCCCAGCCTGAAGTTTGTGGGCAAGAAGGTTTCCCTCAAGTGGGGTCTTGCCACATCCCATAACTGGGTTTCCGCATGGCTCTACAAGAATTTCAATCCGGAGAATGTGATCCGGATCATGCGAAAAATGGGGGTGACCTCCTACATTGATCCCGTTCCGAGTCTCATCTACGGGCCTTCCGATATCTCCCTGGAAGAGATGGTGGGAGCCTTCAACACTTTCACCAACAGCGGGATCTATGTGAGCCCGAGTTATGTGACGCGCATCGAGGACCGGTACGGCAATGTGATCTCCACCTTTCATCCCAGGGAAACGGAGGCCATCAGCGAAGAGACCGCCTATCTCATGCTCACCCTGCTCAGGAACGTGGTGGACATGACAGGACAGTACATGGGGGAGTATTACGCAGGAACCGCCAACCGACTGAGGCATTACTACGAGTTTGAAGGCGAACTGGCGGGAAAAACGGGTACCACCCAGAATCAGAGCGACGGCTGGTATATCGGCCTTGCTCCCAGATTAACCGCCGGTGTCTGGGTGGGCGGGGAGGACCGGTCCGTTCATTTCGACCTGCTAGGAATGGGTGCGGGCGGGAACATGGCCCTGCCCATTTACGGGGAATTCCTCAAGCGGGTGTATGCCGACACCACCCTCCGCATTACCCAGGAAGACGAATTCAACAAACCCAATGACTTTTTCGTGGATCTGGATTGTCCGGATATTGCCGAGGCCGGTTCAGGCGGGTTTGATGAATTCTGACCCCCGGGCGGATGGTTATCCGGGGATCGATTTGATCAGCTTTTCCGTATACGGATGGGAGGGCGCCTGATAGACCGAATCAGCCCTTCCTTCCTCCACGATGGAACCATCTTTCATGACCAGGATCCGGTCTGACATGTACCTGACCACCGTCAGATCATGGGAGATGAACACATAGGTGAGCTGGTAGGTCTCCTTCAGCTCATTGAGCAGGTTCAGGATCTGCGCCTGCACGCTTACGTCGAGTGCCGAAACAGCCTCATCCAGGATCAGGAATGAGGGATTGCAGGCCAGTGCCCTGGCAATGCCGATCCGCTGACGCTGTCCCCCCGAAAACTCATGAGGATACCGGTCCATGTCGGAAGTGTTCATTCCCACCTGTTCCAGCAGTCGGGCCGTTCTTGCACTTCTATCGGCGGCGTTGCGGCCGATTTGGTGGATCTCCATGGGTTCCCTGATGATCTGTCCTGCCGTCCTTCTCGGGCTGAGGGACGAATAGGGATCCTGGAACACCACCTGGATCTGCCTGCGAATCTTTCTGAGGGCTGACCGGGAACAGGTGAGCAGGTTTTTTCCATCGAAATCGATGTCCCCCGAATTGGCCTCCACCAGTCTCAGGATGGTTCTCCCCAGGGTGGTTTTCCCGCAGCCGGACTCCCCCACAAGCCCCATCGTTTCACCCCGGTACACGTCAAAACTGACCCGGTCAACTGCCTTGATGATCCTTTTCCCGCGATCTCTTGCATACCATTTGGAAAGATTCCGGATCCTTATAAGAGGAGGGGTCCCGGGAGGGATCCCGGGTTTATTCAGCTTCCGGGTTTCGGGTGGCTTCCCGGCCATGAAGTCTGACAGGGTGGGAAGGCGGTAAGGGGTACGGCCCAGTCCCGGCCTGCATGCGATCAGGCCTTTTGTGTAGGGCGCTTCAGGGGCTTCAAAGATCTTCCGGGCACTGCCCGCTTCCACCACTTTTCCCCGGTACATGATCACCATGCTGTCGGCGATCTGTTTCAGGACCGTCAGGTCATGGGTGATGAAAAGGATCGACAGGCGATACTTCTCACGCAATTCCGAGAGCAGGTCCAGAATGCTTTTCTGGACCGTCACGTCCAGCGCGGTGGTCGGTTCGTCGGCGATGATCAGTTCCGGACGGGCGGCCAGGGCCATGGCGATCATCACCCGCTGCCGCTGTCCGCCCGAAAGCTGGTGTGGCCACGACCTGCAGATGCTCCCGGGATCGGGCAGCTTCACCTCATCGAAAAGCCTCAGCACCATGGCACGCATCGAACGGAAATCTCCTCCCAGGTGGAGCCGGATCGCCTCCAGCACCTGATCCCCGCACCGCATGGAAGGATTGAGGGAAGTCATGGGTTCCTGGAAGATCATGGAGATATGGTGTCCCCTGATACGGCACATCTTTTTCGGCGAGAGGGCGGTCAGCTCGACCGGGTCCCCCTCGGCGGGAGAGAACCGGATCGATCCTGAAGTCATTCGTACTGCCGGGGGGAGGAGTCCCAGAACGGACAGGGCGGTGAGGGTTTTTCCCGAACCTGATTCCCCTGCCAGTCCGGTGAACTTTCCCCTCTCCAGTTCCAGACCGATCTCGTCCACGGGCCTTTCATCCCCTGCCTGCAGGGTAAGCCGTTCGATATTCAGGACCACATCCTTCATTTCACCCCTGATTTTTTATTCGGCGCACCAGCACCCGGTTTCCCTTCAGTTCCGCTTCCCAGGAGGGATGGATGATCTCCTTTGCCTTGCGGAAGTAAAGGAGGGTCCGGATGCTGGTTTCACGGTTGTCACGATCATCCTTGAATTCGCCGCTGAATTCATAGCTCACGGCACATGCATGATGCACATGGTAAAGCCTGATGATCTCCACCACGGTGGCGATCACCCTGTAGATCTCCCCCCTGTTGGTGAGGCTGTACTCATCTTCATACTCCTCGTTCAGGACGCCGAAGTTCACGATGTGTTCCAGGGAATTGGTTTTTTTTACTGCAAACATGACCTGGTAGCGGAGACCGCTGCCGGTATCGAAATAGTATTCGCTACCCGATCTGATTTCCGGTATCCGGACCGGGTAATGCGGGATCCCGGGGCGGTAATCTTCCCTGAACAGGGGGCGGTCCGTTGGATCGGATCCGTCCATCAGCCGAACAGATGTTTGGGAATCTCCTGCACCCTGTTTATCTCCACGATTTCCAGGCCATACCTGCCCGGATCGACCCGTTTCCTGTTGAAGCCGGGCAGGAGGATCTGTTTCATACCCAGTTTATCTGCCTCCCCGAGCCGCTGCTCGATCCGGCTGACCGGTCGCACTTCCCCCGAAAGGCCCACCTCGCCGGCAAAGCAGGTCAGCTGGTGGATGGGGATGTCCACCGAGGAAGAAAGCACCGCCGCAACCACGGCCAGGTCGATGGCGGGATCATCCACACGGAGTCCGCCGGCGATGTTGATGAACACATCCCTGGTCGCCAGTTTGAAGGAGGCGCGTTTCTCCAGCACGGCCAGCAGCATGCTCAGTCTCCTGATATCAAATCCGGTGGATGTGCGCTGGGGGGTGCCGTATACGGCGGTGCTGACCAGTGCCTGGACTTCGATCATGAACGGCCTGATCCCTTCCACGTTGGCTGCGATGGCCGAACCGCTCAGATCGGGAGGGTGCTGGTTGATCAGCAATTCGGAAGGATTTTTGATCTGGTGCAATCCTTCCCCGGTCATTTCAAACACCCCGATCTCTGAAGTGGAACCGAACCGGTTCTTACTGGCCCTCAGTATCCTGTAAATGTGATGTGAATCTCCCTCGAACTGAAGCACGCAATCCACAATATGCTCCAGCACCTTGGGACCGGCGATGCTCCCCTCCTTGGTGATGTGGCCGATCAGGATCACAGGGATGTGGGTTTCCTTGGCCATCTTCAGAAGACGCGCGGCACACTCTCTTACCTGTGAGATGCTGCCCGGTGCCGATTCGATCTCATCGGCAACCAGCGTTTGTATGGAATCGACGATCAGCAGTCCGGGTTTGATCTCCGTCACCCGGTTGAGAATGGCGCTCAGGCCTGTTTCCGCCAGCACCAGGCACTCCCCTCCGTGTCCCCCGAGCCGGTCCGCCCTGAGCCGCAGCTGCTGGGGGCTCTCCTCACCGGAAATGTACAGGGTTTTGA
>DSDZ01000191.1 GCA_011048475.1 Bacteroides sp.
ATGGAGTGCTGCCGAACCACGATAAACTGATCCAGCTGAGTCTTTACGAACAGCTGATCGAAGCCAGGTTCAACAAGCAGATCCCCTATGTATCCGGCGGCTCATCTGTCACCATTCCGCTGATCCTTAAAAAACTGTTGCCAAAGGCCATCAACCATTTCAGGGTTGGCGAAACCCTGTTCCTGGGGACGGACGTGTATAACGACACCACCCTGAAACATATGAACCCGGATGTATTCAGGCTGTATGGAGAAATCATCGAACTGAGCGAGAAACCCGTTGTCCCCATCGGAGAGCTTGGCACAAACGTGGAAGGGAACGAATACAGCTTCGATGAAAAAGACATCGGTCAGAGAACATTCAGGGCGATCATCGATATCGGTTTGCTGGATGTGGACCAGGAACATCTGGAGCCGACGGATGGCAGCATCAGTTTCGTGGGCGCCAGTTCAGACATGCTGGTCATCGACCTGGGCGAAAACAGGAAAAACTACAGGGTGGGCGACCTGCTGGAGTTCAAAATGGATTACATGGGAACCCTGCGTTGCATCAACTCCAGGTACATTGACAAGCGGCTGAAATGAAAGCCCCGGAATCAGAATCCGCCGCCAAAGTCCATTTCCCCTCCGCCTTCACCCCTGCGTTCGGGTTCATTCCTGTAATTATTGATCCGGTAACTGAGGGTCAGTGTCAGCACCCGTGGTTCACGCATCATCACCACATGCTGTTCGAAATTCTCACCTGTATTTGTAAAATCCCGTTTCATGGTTCCGAACACATCCCTCAGCTGAAGTGTCGCAGATAACTTCCGGTCAAACAGATCCTGCCTGAAAGCAACATTCATGTAATAGAACCCTTCACTTGTCCCCTGCGCGGTAACCGTTCTGCTGCGGTAGGCCATATTGGTCTGAAGCCGCGTGGTCGGCGTGATCTGGAAGGTGGTATTCAGGTTTGAACGCCAGCTGAATGTCTCCTCCTCCACCGGGGTGCCGTTAATATCCCCGTTGATGCGGTAATAGTAAGGGGTGATGCTGCCGTTCACGGTCAGCCACTTCCAGAATTTCCAGTTGACCATCAATTCGGCTCCTGCCGAATGGTCATTGTTCATGTTTTGCACATTCAGGACGAACAGATCGAGCGAATCATTAAATTCAGTCACCCTTGTAATCAGGTTGGTCGTATTCCGGTAATAGAGTTCCGCTGCGAGGAAATTCATTCCCCACCCTTTCTGATAACCGAGCTCCAGGGAATGGATGTATTCGGGTTCCAGGGCCGGGTTTCCGACCCGGATCGTATAGGGATCCACATAGCTGATGTTGGGCTCAAGCCAGTACCCTCGCGGCCTGTCCACCCTTTTGCTGTAGCTGAGCATCAGCTGGTGGTCATTTTTAAACTGCCACGCCAGATGGAGGGTGGGATAATAGTCCAGCCGGTTGATCAGAAAGTCCTCTCCGGATCTTTCGTGTTCGATTTTCCGGTAGGTATATTCGCCCCTCAGACCCAGCTGGTACTGGAAGTTTTTCCACTCACCCCCGTACGTGGCATATGCCGCCTGGATGTTCCTGAAAAAGTCCAGTCCACTTGTATATTGTTCATTTTCGATCCAAACATCCGTATCATTGTCAAATTCTTCGTAAAGCCGGTTCTCAAACTCATCGTCGAGCCTTGCCTGGTAACCCACTTCCAGTTTGCCGGTAGCTCCAACAGGCCTTGTGTAATCGATTTCAAGCCTTGCCTGATATTCATCCTCGGTCTCAACGGCCCTCGTGCTGAAAGGGATCACATCTTCCACAAGAAAGCCCTCCTCCGTGTTGTAATCTTCCTGCTTTTCAATGCCATCTCCGGTACTCCTGGAAAAATAAGCCATGGTGGTAAGCTGATGATCCCTGGAATCGAATTGTTTGGTGTAGTTGGCGGTGAAATTCAAATAGCGACCGCTCCGGTCCATCGTGCTTCTGCTGACATAGTAAATATCATCCGTTGCCGGCATGGTATACTCATGGGACCGGTTCGAGCGGTCGATGCCAAATCCATAGTTACCCCCGCTGGCTTCGAGTGTCAGGGTAGATGTTTCTGAGAAATCATAAGAAACCCCTCCCTTGAGCTGGAGCCCGCTGCGTCTGAAATCAAATGCGCCGTCGGCCTCCAAAACCCTGTCGAGCGAATCTGTAAAGGTGACCTGTTCCCTTGTCATCCTGCCCGGATAAAGATTATTGTTGTAATTCCCCCCCAGAAAGAAATTCCAGTTCCCCGTGCGCCGGTTCAGCAGAAAATCAGCACGATACTTGTTATTCAAACCCACGGAAGCATTGACGATCCCGTTCAGTCCCTGGTCTGTTTTATCCTTCATGATCACATTGATGATCCCTGCATTCCCGTCAGGGTCGTGCTTGGCAGAAGGATTGGTGATGATTTCTATGTTCTCAATGGCACTGGCAGGAATTTGCTGCAATGCATCGCTTCCCTCTAGCACACTGGGTTTACCGTCGATCAATACTGTAAAACTGCCGCTTCCGCGAAGGGTCACATTCCCTTCGATGTCCACAGACACAGACGGTGTGTTTTCCAGCACATCTGCAGCCGTACCGCCTGCCGCATTAATATCCTGGCTGACATTGACGATCTTCTTGTCAAGCTTGTATTCCACATGCTTTCTGTCGGCAACGATCTCCACCTCCTCGATGGACTGCTTATCCACGCTCATCTCCAAAAGGCCGAGATCCACCTTTTCATTGCTCCGGGTCACCAGCACCGGGTCAATGACTTTCTTCTGATAACCCACGAAGTTCGTCACCACATAATATTCCCCGAAAGGGAGCCTCCTGATCTCGAAATTCCCCTCCGGACCGCTGACGGTTCCTCCCACCAGCGATGAATCCTCCGTACTGTAAATGGCAACCGTCGTATATTCCATGGGAGTGTTCGTCCCCTCTTCCATCACACGGCCTGTCACAATCCCCCTGGGCGGATTGTCCTCATCGGCATTCGCTGACAACCTGCTTCCCGGTAACAAAAAAATAGCCGAAAAAATAATGGGTGCGCTGTACAGAAAATTTCTTTTCATTTGATCTATATGTATAATTTTAGATACTTACACCTTAGACAATTATACTTTAAAAAGGTTTAATACATATATAAATGATTTTTTATTACTAATATATAAGGGTCCTTTTTTCTTTATCACATGATCAGATATTATATCAGAATTTCAAATGATTTCGCGATATTTAAGTGATCGAATTGATTATTAATATTTATTCAATATTCATTTCAAAACCAAACTCCATGAATTCAAAATTCTTTTTCAGAAGCCTTTGCTGTGTGTTCATGATCCTTATTGCCACGACCCTTGCGTTCGGAATTCCTCCGGGGGAATTTGATCCGTCTGGAACATGGGAATACAATGCTCCCGACGTCATGGATGGCTACACCACCGGTACCATGACCATTACAAAAACAGATGAGGGTTATCGGGTATTCATCGGCTTTGATGAATACAATATGCTGGAAGCGGAAAATGTGAAACTGGAAAAGAATTCCCTTTCCTTCAATCTTTACGTGGAAGCTGAGCTTGTGACCCTTTCCGGGGAATTCAGTGAGGAGAAATTAACAGGCAAAGTGAGTTACTCCGCAGGTATCTTCGATATTACCGCCACCCGGAAGGAGTGATGCGATCTTTGCAAAGAGAATAAAGTGCAATGCACAGCGAGACCCTCATCCCGCTTTACACGCTGGTTATCTTTTCGATCCTTCTGATCGGATTGATCTTTAAAACCATACGCATCCCCTATGTGGTCGCCTACCTTTTCGTGGGGATCCTGCTGGGTCCGAACGGGATCGGGTTTGTAAAGGAAACGGCTTTGCTGGATCAGTTCGAAGTGGTCGGGCTTGTCTTCCTGCTGTTTTTCGTGGGAATGGAGATCTCCCTGAAGG
>DSDZ01000108.1 GCA_011048475.1 Bacteroides sp.
GGGTACGCCTGTGAACTCAGGAAAGGATCCCGGGTTCAGCGGGCTTACGGTACGGATGTGGTGCGTGAAAGGCACCGGCACCGCTATGAGTTCAACAATGAATATCTGGAGGATTTTGAAAAGCACGGGATGATCCCTACCGGCACCAATCCGGAGAGCGGACTGGTGGAGATCATGGAGCTGACCGACCATCCCTGGTTTGTGGGTACGCAGTTCCATCCGGAATACAGGAGCACCGTGCTGAATCCGCACCCGCTTTTTATTGCGTTCGTGAAAGCGGCCTCCGGACAGATATAAACCGTTACTTTTGTGCCTGAATTAACCGGCTGGATATGGACAGAAATACGATAATAGGTCTGGTGCTGATCGGGCTGGTCCTTGTGGGCTACAGCATCTTTACAAAACCTGCCCGCGAAGCGCAGATGGCCGAGCGGCGCAGACTGGATTCAATCGCCCGGGTGGAGCAGATCAGGCAGGCGGAAAGGATGCAGCAGGAGGAGCAGCAGGGAGTTGCGCCCGATGCGGGAGAGCAGGAAGATTCCGTTTCACAGGCAAGAATGGCTGAAACGCTGGGAGATTTTGCAGGGGGCACCAGGGGAGAGGAACGGAAAGTGACCCTGGAGAATGACCAGCTGAGGCTCACATTTTCAACCCTGGGCGGCCGGCCCTATACGGTACAGCTGAAAGAGTACCAGACCCATGATTCGTTGCCCCTGCTGCTGTTCGACGGGGATTCGACCATATTTACCCTTCAGTTCTTTGCAGATAACCGCAGCATCAGTACGGGAGATCTGTTCTTTACCCCTTCCATCGACACCCTGAGATCGGAGGACGGGCGGACTTTTCAGCAGCTGACCATGCGCCTGGTGATCTCTGATTCGGCTTCCATTTCTTATATATACAGGTTGTTTGAGGACGATTACATGGTCGATTTCGACCTGCACCTGACAGGACTGGACCGGTACAGGACCGACCGGATGCAGTTCAATTTTGATTTTTACGCCCCTTCCCAGGAGAAGGGTTACCAGAATGAGGCCATGTACACCTCTCTCTATTACAAGTACCACCTGGGAGATGTGGAAAACTTCAAGCTCAGGTCCAAGAAGGAGATCGAGGAGACCACGGAAACCACCCGGATCAAATGGATCGCATTCAGCCAGCAATTTTTTTCGACCATCATCATCGCTGATGAGTACTTCGACGGTGCCTACATCTTCCAGCAGCGATTCAGCGATCCCGGGAAGTACGTGAGGCATTATGCTTCCTCCATGGACATGCCCTATGACAGGAGCGGGGATCAGACGATCGGGATGCGGCTTTACATGGGGCCCAACCATTTCGTCACACTGAAGGAATACGGCGATTTGCAACTGGAAAGCGTGGTCACCGTGGGTGGATCGCTGATCAAATGGATCAATGCCTACGTGATCATCCCCATCTTTAACTGGCTCAACAGGTGGATCAGCAACTACGGCATCATCATCCTGCTGCTTACACTGATATTGAAAATTGCCCTTTTCCCGCTGACTTACCGGTCCTACAAATCGCAGGCGGTGATGCGGGTGCTGAAGCCGCAGGTGGATGAGATCGGGAAAAAGTTTCCCAAGAAGGAGGATGCCATGAAGAAACAGCAGGCGACCATGGACCTTTACAAGAGAGCCGGGGCCAATCCCATGGGCGGATGCCTGCCCATGCTGCTCCAGTTCCCGATCCTGTACGCCATGTTCCGGTTCTTCCCCACCTCCATCGAACTGAGGCAGGAAAAATTCCTGTGGGCACAGGACCTTTCCACCTACGATTCGATTCTGGACCTGCCCTTTAACATCCCCATGTACGGAGACCACGTGAGTCTCTTCACCCTGCTGATGACCGCGACCACCATGCTCTCCATGCGCTGGAGCAACCAGGCAACGGGCGGGGGCAGCCAGATGCCGGGCATGAAGACGATGATGTACATCATGCCCTTAATGTTCATGCTGATATTGAATAATTTCTCGGCGGGTCTCACCTACTACTATTTCCTGGCCAATGTGATCACGCTGCTTCAGAATTTCCTGTTCAAGCAATTCGTGGATGAGGAAAAGATCCTGAAGAGGATCAATGATAAGAAGAGCAAACCCGTCAAGAAATCAAGGCTTGCCCAACGGCTGGAGGAGATCCAGAAACAGCAGCAACGGCAGGCCTCAGGCAGGAAACCCCTGCCAAAAAAACGAAAGTAAGGCTACCTGTTCCTCAGGGCGGCCATCTTGAGGGCGGTGACAGCTGCTTCGTCACCCTTGTTACCATGTTTGCCCCCTGCCCGGTCCTTCGCCTGTTCCAGGTTATTCGTGGTCAGGATCCCGAAAATAAACGGAATGTTGTAGTCCAGATTGAGTTCTGTGATGCCATGGGTCACACCCTGGCAGATGTAATCGAAGTGCCTGGTCTCTCCCTGGATGACACATCCCAGGCAGATCACTACGTCGGGTGAATAGAGATCAGCGACGATGCGTGCTCCGAATGGGATCTCAAAACTTCCGGGCACACTCCTGATGTGGATGTTCTCTTCAGGCACCCCGTGTTTTTTGAGGGTTTTAAGGGCTCCCTCCAGCAGCGCGGCGGTGATCTCTTCATTCCATTCCGAAACGACGATCCCGATCCGCAGCATGGAACCGTCAGGAATGCCGGCAGGATCGTAATCGGAAAGGTTTTTCAGGCTGGTTGCCATGGGCTCAGAGGGACATTTTTGCTTCCACGCGGCCGATGTACTTCAGGATCTCCCTTCCCTCTGGCGATTCAGGATATTTCAGTTCGATGGTCCGGTATGCTTCCATCGCTTCATCCAGATCGCCGGTCTCCTCGCAGACAATTCCGAGTTTTTTCAACATGATGGGGGAAGCATAGTCGTTCCCGTATTTATCCAATCCCTTCGTGTAGGCCTCCCTGGCTTTCCCCAGTTCTCCCAGTTCCACATAGGCATCTCCCATGGTGCTGTATTTGGCGGCTCCCACCAGCAGGTCATTGGTCCTGAATTTATCCAGGTATTCCAGTGCGGCCTGGTAATCTCCCAGGTGGTGGTAGCATATTCCTGCGTAGTAACGGGCGATCCGGGCTGATTTGGTGATGCCGTAATCGTCCATGATGTCCAGGAATCCGGGGTATGTTCCATATCCGTTCAGCGCCAGGTTGAAAGAGTCGATCTCGAAAAACCGTTCGGCATAGAACATATCTGCCGCTGCTTCCTCATTCAGCGGTTTCAGGTAATACCTGTTGCCGCCGATCACGAGCAACAGCAGCAGCACAATTCCGATCAGGATATAGGTGAGCACTTTCTGATTGTCCTCTATGAATTGTTCGGACCTGGTCAGTGCCTGTTCCAGGCCTTCGAGACTCTTGTCACTCTGCTGCACACTTTTTTTCTTGGCCATCGGGTCAATATGTAGGTTTTGAAAACTTCCGCAAAAGTAACAAAAAATAGTAATTTTGTGTATGCATCTGAAATCACTTTCTCTGGTTAATTTCAAGAATTACAAACAGGTTGAGATCCAGTTCAACGCAAAAATCAATTGTTTCATCGGCGAAAACGGGGTGGGGAAAACGAACATCCTCGATGCGGTCCATTACCTGGCCCTCTGCAAAAGCAGCCTGAATCCGGTGGACACCCAGAACATTATGCACGGTCAGGAATTCTGTGTGATCCAGGGGATCTTCGCCAGGCTTGGCAAAGATGAGAACATTTACTGCGGGATCAGGAAACAGAAGAAAAAGCAATTCAAGAGGAACCAGAAGGAGTACCAGAAGCTGTCCGAACACATCGGGCTGATCCCGCTTGTGATGGTATCCCCGTTTGACAGTACGCTGATCAACGGGGGCAGCGAGGAACGGAGAAAATTCATGAACGGGGTGATCGCCCAGTACAGCAGGGTGTACCTGGAAAACCTGATCAGGTA
>DSDZ01000510.1 GCA_011048475.1 Bacteroides sp.
CTGATCACCGGAGCCTCTGCAGGGATCGGAAGGGCCACCGCCCTTCTGCTGGCCAAAAACGATTATGACATCATCGCCACCGGACGAAGGAACGACAGGCTGGAATCACTGGAAGAAGAGATCCGGAGCAGGACCCGGGCCGATGTAATGACCCTGGCCTTTGACATCCGGGATCCCGGCGCTGTGAAAGAGGCATACGGCAGGCTTTCCGGGAAGTGGACCAGCGTGGATGTGCTGGTGAACAATGCGGGCCTTGCAGCGGGGCTGAGCAGGATCCATGAAGGGGACCCGGACGACTGGGAACAGATGATCGATACGAACCTCAGGGGATTGCTTTATATGACAAGGCTCGTGTCGCCAGGGATGGCGGACAGGAAACAGGGCCACATCATCAATATCGGTTCCATCGCCGGTAAGGAAGCATATGAGAAAGGGAATGTTTACAACGCCACCAAGTTTGCGGTGGACGGGCTGACCAGGGCCATGCGGCTCGATCTGGTGGAATACGGGATCAGGGTGACCGCCATCCATCCGGGTGCGGTGGAGACCGAGTTCAGCTTGGTCCGGTTCAGGGGCGACCAGGAAAGGGCCGACAAGGTCTACGAAGGATTCACCCCCCTCTATGCGGAAGATGTGGCCGAAGCCATTTTGTTCGCGGTGACCCGTCCGCCCCATGTGAACGTGGATGACATGCTCATCATGTCCACCGCCCAGGCAAGTGCATCCAGAATATACAGAAAGGAGTGACTTATGTACAGCATTGAATCCCTGGAGGAATTCACCAGGAAGGTTTTTATGAAGATGGGATGCAGTGATGAAGATGCAAGGGTGATCACCGATGTCTTCATCGCTGCGGAACTGAGGGGTCTGCCCAGTCACGGCATGCTACGGATAAAGGATTACTACCAGCTCTGGCAGGCGGGAAGGATCAATGTGAAACCACATGTGCGGATCGTGCACGAATCTCCCGGCACCGCGGTGGTGGACGGGGACGGGGCCATCGGGATGGTGGCGGCCGCGAAATCCATGCAGATTGCCATCGAAAAGGCAGGGAAGACGGGAACCGGATGGGTCTCCACCAGAAACTCGAACCATTACGGCATTGCCGGGTACTATTCCATGATGGCCCTTCCGCACGATATGATCGGGATCAGCATGACCATCGCCAATCCGCTTGTGGCCCCGACTTTCTCAATTTCACGGATGCTGGGTACCAATCCCATCGCCGTGGCGGTCCCCGCCGGCAAACATCCGCCCTTTGTCGCAGATTTTTCCACCACACCCATTGCCCGCGGGAAACTGGCAGTGGCCGCCAAAAAAGGAGAGAAAGTTCCCCTGGGATATGTCCAGGATGCGGATGGCATCCCTTCGGACGATCCGGATATCATCACCCGCGGCGGCTCCATGGTCACATTGGGAGGCACCCGTGAACAGGGAAGCCACAAAGGTTACTGCCTGAGTGCCATTGTGGATATTTTTTCGGCGGTGCTTTCGGGAGCCGGTTTCGGGCCTTACTGTCCCCCGTCCGTTGCCTTCCTCCCGGTGAAGGAGGAAACAGCGGGCAGAGGGACGGGGCATTTCTTCGGGGCCATGCGCATCGATGGCTTCCAGAAAGCCGAAGAATTCAAATCGAAGATGGATGAGTGGATCGACACCTTCCGGGCCGCGAAGCCAGCCAGGGGACAGGACCGGGTCCTGATCCCCGGCGATCCGGAGCGGGAAAACGAGGAACGGATCCGCCGGGAGGGAGTGGACCTGCTTGTCCCGGTACAGCAAGAACTGAAGCAGGTAGCGGACGAACTGGGGATTCCCTTCCTTTCCTAATCCCCTGACTTCTTAACCCCCTGACTTCCTATCTTCCTAACTCTTTCCATCAAACACCTCTTCTATGGGCAGTCCGAAAACCTGTGCGATATCAAAAGCCAGCCTGAGTGAGGGATTGTATTTTCCCTGTTCAAGGAAGACGATGGTCTCACGCCTTACCCCCACTTTCCGGGCCAGGTCAAGCTGGGTCAGGTTATCCCTGGCCCTGAGCTCCTTGATTCGGTTCGTCATGGTTCGTGTTCTTCAGATGAAGGCCGGCAGGCTATCACATGGCGGCCGGTCACCTCAGTCATACTTCCTGCTGAGGAAGCGGTGGCAGAGCCAGCTCAGGACCCAGATGATGGCCATGCCCAGGATCCCCGCCCCGATAAGCGAGCTCCTGTCCATTGTGATCTTTTCCTCGAATATCATGATCACCAGCCACAGGTAAATGGACACGTAATATGATGTGGCCGCCCCGCGCCGCATGATCTTTCTGGACATCTCATCCTCCCCGGGAGTCTGGTCACTTACATCCCTCATCCTCCTGAATGCCAGGAACAGCGCAAAACCAACCACCAGAACAATTCCGGAGATCATCAAAATCTCCTGAAGACCCATACGATTTGAACTGATTATCAGCCAGTTGACAACGGCAACCATGATTGTCACCGCCACCACCACCATGATGATAACTTTTTTCATGATCCACGAATTAGTTAATTAATTCTAACACGAAGTTAGAAATATATAACATACATGTCAAGTTTTTTCCTGAGAAAATGAATCATTTTTTTTTGGCCGTCGTGATCCCGTATTGAGCAAAAATGGTCAATCCAGCTGCGGGATCCGGCCCGGTGTCCAGGGTGCTTTCATCTCTTCCAGCATCCGGTCCATCTGCCGGATCTCGTTGTCGATCCGCTCCAGTTCCTCCAGCAGCGGCGGGAACTCCTCCCTGAGGATTGCCAGCTGCTCCCGTTCTGTCTGCGTGAGTTCAGAGGTGGAGGACCAGTGGGTGCGGATCATCACCCGCAACCTGCGGTTCAGGGGCATTTCCATGGGCGGCAGTTCCTCCCAGCTGGCAACGGCTTCGGGTCCCTCCAGCGCGTAGATGAAATCATTGAGCCGGCCCTGCAGCTCCTCTGCCCGGCTGTTCAGTTCTTTACCGGCACCCGGGTGTTGCGCCAGGGCCAGCCTGACGGCAGCCAGTTTATCTACCAGGTCGCCCGCCAGTTGTCCGGCACCGGTCATGACCCTGGAAAATTCCGAAACCTCCCGCTGGAACGCCGCCAGGGCTTCCCTGTCGGAGACGGGGAGCGTGGCATGCTGAAGGAGTTCGGCCCTGAATGGAACCGGTTCCACAAGGGTTGTGATTTCCCCACCGCGTGAAATTGCCATGTCCACACTGTACTTTCCGGGCATGACCGGCAGTCCGCTCCTCTCAGATGAACTGCCCCGGCTCCTGTCGCCGCTCCCGGCAGTCACCGGGCTGGTGGACGCATAACGCAGATCCCACGCGAACCGGCCTGTCCCCGTCGATGGTTGGTGAACCAGCTTCCGGATTTCATCCCCCGCCTCGTTGTACACGGTGAAGATCAGTTCGGGTTTCTGTTCTTCTTCCTCGGCGCGCAGTTCCTCCCTTGTGGGCTGCGGGATGGGTTCCTTGTTCCCGAACAGTTCCTTTTCTTTTTCTCTCCGCTCCTCCCTCAGGGTGCGGGGGACTTCCTTCAGGTAGTAGGTGAAGATGGCCCCGAAATCCGGATTTCCGGAGGTGTAAAAACTGGATCCCTGGCCATACTTCCCCCCGGTCTGCATATACATCAGCGCATCGGCCACGGGAAAAATATGGGCATCCTCTTCAAGGATCTGCCTGTTCTTTGCGATCTCGCGCAAGGGCGTATAATCGTCCAGGATGTAAAAACCCCGCCCGAAGGTGGCCAGCACGATGTCATTTCCCCTCTCCTGGATGGCCATGTCCTTCACGCTGATGACCGGCAGTCCCCCGGAAAGCTCCGTCCACCGGGCACCCCCGTCCGGCGAGAAAAAGAATCCGAATTCCGTCCCCACGAACAGCAGGCCGGGCACCTCCGGA
>DSDZ01000449.1 GCA_011048475.1 Bacteroides sp.
GCACAGGTGTGTACAATAACAACTCCTCGCCGGAAATGATGGATGTTGTTGCGGTTGGTGAAAATGGAAGCAGTACTAACACAGGTGTTGACAATGAAAGCTCCACCTTGTCCATGGTGGATGTCACAGCAAAGGCTACTTCTGGCCCGGGCGTGACAAACTGGGGCATTGCGAATACGGGTTCATCCGTGACAATGACCAGCGTATCCGCCCTGGCAGAGGGCGGGAATACAAACTCCGGCATTCTCCTCAGTTATTCGACGGTCACCATCAGGCGGAGCACGATGGAGGGTTCGCCAGCCCTTCTAAGTGGTCTAAATGGTGACGCCTTTGTCAGCCAGTCGACAATAATCGGCACAGCGTTTATTGGTCCCGGCGGTACAGCTGTCTGTTACGCTACGGACGACGGTGCAGGAGGGGAGTTGACCCCTTCCTGCCAGTAGCAGGGAACGTATCCGGCGATCCCAGGTGTCGAGGTATATTATGAGTAAATCGCGCAGGCCACAGGAATAAATAGCAATTCTGGCAATTCTGGGGACACCTTACTTAATTATTGACTCAAAATGTGAGCAGGGTTAAAAAGTTAGCATGGCACGCATAGCACGGGTCGTCGTCCCAGGAATCCCTCATCACCTAATTCAACGTGGTAACCGGCGGATGGAAACATTCTTTTCAGATGCCGATTACCGTGAATATCTGTATCTCATGGCTGAATGGTGTAACCGCTGTAAAGTGCAGATCTGGTCCTACTGCCTGATGCCCAACCACGTCCATCTCATAGCCGTACCTGAGTCTGAAGACGGTTTACGCCGTGCCATAGGTGAAGCCCATCGGCGCTATACCCGCTATATCAATTTTCAGAAGAAGTGGAAGGGACATCTCTGGCAGGGAAGATTCAGTTCCTTTCCCATGGATGAACAATATCTGATTGCAACTTCCAGGTACATCGAATTGAATCCTGTCCGGGCGGGGATAGTAAGGAAGCCTGAAAACTACAAATGGAGCAGCGCCACTGCCCATTTGCAAAAGGAAGATGATATTCTTGTGAAGGTGAAACCACTTCTTGCGATCATTTCCGACTGGCGAGATTTGCTCGCGAGGGACCTGTCAGAAGAAGAGTACGAAACGCTTCGCCGTCATGAGCGAACAGGACGTCCACTCGGGACTGATGCCTTTTTGACCAGGTTGGAGAAGCAAACAGGTCGTTTCCTTTTCAAGAAAAAACCGGGGCCAAAGAAAAATAATTAAGTATGGTGTCCCCGAAACTCGGATGTGGTCGCACGACTCAGAAGACTCCTCCTTCTGGTAATGATGGGAAAAGCTGAATTGTGGAAACAGGATGACTGAATCATTAAACGAAAATTCGGAGAAAAAGAAAGAAATGTTTCGCTATCCGATCAGGTTTAAAATATTCATTGTCAGCCTGATCCCTACCCTGGCATTACTCTTAACCGGGGTTCTTAACCATCAGTTCCTGAACTCTCTCGGACACAGTTCCGAACGCATCCTTTCCGAAAATTATCGCAGTATAAAGGCATCCCAGAGAATTCAGCAGCTGCTGGAAGACACCCGCAATCAATTACTGCTCGATACATTCGGGTACGAGGACAAACAAAATATCCCTCTGTCCTTCAAGCAGGAAATTACCGAGCAGCTCGATCTTTGCCGGAACAACATAACCGAACCAGGTGAAAAGGAGATCCTTATTACAGTAACCGAACAATATCGAAGATATCTTCCGTTATACGAAAAAATAACTTCTTCAAAGGATGGTTTCGGAGGTGTTGGTGATAATTTAATTTCATTTGTTTCTCTCTCTGCAGACATGATCGGCAAACTCAACGAACTTGTCGCTATTAATGAACAGGCCATGGAGAGGGCGCAACAAAATACTAATCGCTTTGCCCGGAGTGCATTGCGTTATTCCGTCACCCTGATTATCACTGCTATCCTTTTTACGATAGGAATCAGCTTCTTTTTATCGCGCCGGCTCTCGCAGCCTCTTGCCGGATTGGCCAACACCTTGGGAAAAGTAAGGGAGGGGAGCGGTAAATATCCGGTGATTCCTGTCAGGACAAAGGATGAAATCGGCTTTTTGACCGCAGAATTCAACCGTCTATTCGAACGGCTGAAAGTGTATGATCAATTGAATATGGAAAAGCTCCTGGCCGAGAGAGAAAAAGTGCACCAGGCGGAACTGGCCAAAGCCAGATTTATTGCCGATCTTTCCCATCAATTGAAAACTCCCATGACCTCGCTTTCCATGAGCTTGGGACTACTGGCGGAAAAAAGCGACCGCCTCTCGCTGGAAAAGCAATCAAAACTCTTTGCAACCGCCAACGAAGATTGCGTGAGGCTGGCAGGATTAATCAATGAGCTGGTGGATATTGCCAAGCTGGAAAACATGGTCCGGCCTCCACAAAAAGAAATGCTCGACATTGAATGGGTCATCCGGGAAACACTTCGTCCTCTGATAAGTCAGGCCGAAGACAAAGGTATCAATACAGAAATAAGCATCGCCCGGGATATTCCGTCTCTTGCAATTGATTCAATGCGTTTCCCATGGGTTCTCACTAATCTGGTCGGCAATGCCATCCGCTATACGGACCAGGGAGGGAGGGTGTCTTTTCTGGTGGAGAAAAAGGACAACCGGTGTTGTTTTAAGTGTTCAGATACCGGTAGCGGGATCGATCCCAGATACATATCGAAAATCTTTGACCGATATACCCAGTTCTCGGAAAGGGAAAAGAGTGGCACTATCGGCCTTGGACTGGCGATCGTCAGGGAGATAATCGAACAGCATGGCGGAGAAATTTCCGTGGAAAGCGAGATAGGAAAAGGAACAACTTTTCGTTTCTGGATTCCCATTGATCAAATGAAGGATCAACAATTATGAAGTCTGCTTTGATCGTAGATGATGACAGGAATATCCTGACCACCCTGGAGATACATCTGGAAGAATCGGGCCTGACGGTTGAAACTGCTTCGACAGGGGCTGAAGGCCTTGAACGGTACAGGAACACGACCTTTGATCTTGTTTTCCTCGACTTGAAACTCCCTGATCAAAATGGTCTGGAAGTGCTCCGGAAAATGATTTCCCTGAATACCGAGGCGATGATCGTCATCATCACCGCTTACGCAACTATTGATACGGCGGTCCAGGCTGTCAAGACAGGCGCTTTCGATTATCTGCCCAAGCCGTTCACCCCGGCACAGATCACCAGGATTCTGGAAATGGGAAGAAAAGTTAAGGCGCTGGAATCCGAGAACCGGGCACTCAGGGGAATCGTCTCCGAAGGCGGCGTCATCACCCGCAGCCGGAACCTGCGTAAAGTTCTCAATACGGCCCGCCAGGTTGCCGATTCGTCCGCTACCATCCTGATAACCGGCGAGTCAGGCACAGGAAAGGGAATGCTGGCCCGTTTGCTGCATGACTGGAGCCCGCGTTCAACATTTCCTTTTGTGGTAGTGGACTGTGCAGGGCTGCACGAGAACCTTCTGGAAAGCGATCTTTTCGGGCACAGGAAAGGGGCATTTACCGGCGCTCTGCAGGACAAGGAAGGAAAGCTCAAGCGCGCGGAAGGCGGTACGGTTTTTCTTGATGAAGTTTCCGAAATGTCACCGGCGGTCCAGGCCAAATTTCTCCGCTTTCTCCAGAGCAGAGAATTTGAAAGGCTGGGAGACGCCACCAGCATCAAGGTGGACGTTCGTATCATCGCCGCCACCAATAAGGATCTGGAAGAACTGATCGCCGCGGAATTTTTCCGGCAGGATCTTTACTTTCGTCTAAATGTAGTGGCCCTGCATCTGCCTCCCCTGAGGCAGCGTCCGGAGGATATCAAGATTCTGACCGAATATTACCTGAAGCGTTTCGCCACCCTGAATGGAA